>JANPBE010000406.1:0-2427 GCA_031430295.1 Phyllobacterium sp. | reverse complement strand
CCTTCACGCGCTTTTTTCTTGCTCCTAAACCGCTTGTCCGGCGACCCAGCCGCTCGACCATGCCCATTGAAAATTATAACCGCCGAGCCAGCCGGTGACGTCAACCACTTCACCAATGAAGTATAATCCGCTAACCTGTGTGGATTGCATGGTTTTTTGGTCCAGCTCATCAGTAGAGACGCCGCCGAGTGTGACTTCCGCCGTGCGGTAGCCTTCGCTGCCGGAAGGTTTTATGCGCCATTGATTAACCGCTGCGGCCAGTGCGATGAGCTTCTTGTCCGAGAAATCTGCCAGGTGACCGGTGAAATTTCCGCTCGCTGTCAAAAATTGCGCCAGAGCCTTGGGCAAAAAATAAGATAAAATAGTTTGCGGTTCTTGCTTCGGATTAGTCTGACGCGCCTCACGCAGCTTGGCAAAGCTGTCAACACCGGGAGCCAGATCAATAGCGATCTCATCACCCTCGCGCCAAAAGCTCGAAATTTGCAAAATTGCCGGTCCAGACAAGCCCCGATGGGTGAACAGCAGCGCCTCGCTGAATTTCGTTTTGGCATGGCTTGCCATCGCCTCAACGCTAACGCCCGCCAGCGCTTTGAGCCTATCCAGCAGCATGGGCTCAAATGTGAGCGGCACAAGCGCGGGGCGGGTTTCTGTGACTTTGAGACCAAACTGCTCAGCCACGCGGTAGCCAAAGCTGGTCGCGCCCATTTTTGGAATGGACTTGCCGCCCGTGGCAATGATCAGCGACGTGCACTCGACAGGTCCGGTAGAAAGCGTGGCTGCAAATCCGGTTTCAGTCTTTGCAACATCAAACACTTGGGTATCCAGCCGCAGCACAACGCCCGCGCTGTCCAAATCCTCCAGCAACATCTGCACAATCTGCTGCGCCGAACCATCGCAAAATAGCTGGCCCAGTGTCTTTTCATGAAAGGAAATATCCCGCGCTTTGACACGCTTGATGAAATCCTGCGCCGTAAAGCGCTTCAATGCCGAAATACAAAAGTGCGGATTTTCGGAAATAAACTGCTTGGCTGATGTGTTCACATTGGTGAAATTGCAGCGCCCGCCGCCGGAAATGCGGATTTTATCGCCCGCCGCCTTGGCATGGTCCACCAGCAAAACAGAGCGCCCGCGCTTGCCAGCCTCCGCTGCCGCCATCATGCCCGCCGCGCCTGCCCCGATGATGAGGACGTCGAATTGTTCTGATTTCACGCTGCTTTTGCCCCGCGCACCTGATAATCCTTAATGGCCTCAAATTTGATCGCCTTCCAGCGGTCCGCCTCGTAATTCAACGAGAAATTATTCTGCGCCAAGAACACCGGATCGCCATCTAAATCGCGGGCCATATCGCCGCGATGGGCTTCCATGAATTTGTAGAGTTCCGTCTTATCATCTGCCGAAATCCAGCGGCAGATGGAAAAGCGTGACATCTCAAAGCCAGTTGGCAAGGTGTATTCAAGCTGCAACCGTTGTTGCAAAACATCGAGCTGCAACGCGCCGACAACGCCGACGATTGCGGGCGAGCCATCTTCCGGTGAGAATAATTGCACCACGCCTTCTTCCGCCATTTGCGCCAAGGCTTCTTTCAGCTTCTTGGCCTTCATGGCATCATCCAGCCGCACGCGGCGCAGAATTTCGGGCGCAAAGTTTGGCACGCCTCTGAACAAAATATCTTCGCCCTCGGTCAGCGTATCGCCAATGCGCAAAGTGCCGTGGTTGGGAATGCCCACCACATCGCCAGCAAAAGCCTCATCCGCAATTTGGCGCGAACGTGCGAAGAAAAACTGCGGCGCGGACAGACCCATCGGTTTGCCAGTGCGCACGAGTTTGGCCTTCATGCCGCGCTCCAGTGTGCCGGAACAGACGCGCACGAATGCAATTCTGTCGCGGTGGTTCGGGTCCATATTGGCCTGAATTTTGAACACAAACGCGCTCATCTTTTCCTCGGTCGCCTGCACTGTGCGGGTGTCGGCTTCTTGCGCGCGCGGCTGCGGGCCGAAATCCGCCAGCGCGTTTATCAAATCGCGCACGCCGAAATTCTTCAGCGCCGAGCCAAAATACACCGGTGTTAGATGGCCTTCCATGAAGCTCTCTTTATCGAACGGCTTGCACAGTTCACGCGCCAAAGTGCAGCTTTCGATAAACGCCGCGCGTTCGTTTTCCGGCAAAAGTCCAGCCGCCTGATCGCTCTCCGGGCCATTCACCTTGACAGCATCCGTATCGGCATCGCGCTGGCGCACGGAGTTTTCGACGAGATTATAGGTTCCAGCAAAGTTTTTGCCCATGCCGATGGGCCAGTTGATCGGCGCGGTATCCAGCGCCAGCTTTTGTTCAATCTCGTCCAAAATTTCAAACGGATCGCGCGCTTCGCGGTCCATCTTATTGACGAAAGTAACAATCGGAATATCGCGCATACGGCAGACTTCAAAC
>JANPBE010000405.1:0-3683 GCA_031430295.1 Phyllobacterium sp. | reverse complement strand
TGGAGCCGTCTGAGACCAGATAGACGCCGAACTCGCCCTTAGGGGCTTCTACGGCGGCATAAACCTCACCGGCCGGCACTTTGTAGCCTTCGGTGTAAAGTTTGAAATGGTGGATAAGCGCTTCCATCGAACGCTTCATCTCACCGCGCGATGGAGGCACGATCTTGCCATCCATTGACGAAACCGGACCAGTCTTCTCCGTGCCGAGCAGCGCGTTGACGCACTGGCGCATGATGCTGGCGGACTGGCGCATCTCTTCCATACGGATCAAATAACGATCATAACAATCGCCATTTTTGCCGATAGGAATATCAAATTCCATTTCGGAATAGCACTCGTAAGGCTGGCTCTTGCGCAAATCCCATGCGGCTCCTGAACCACGCACCATGACGCCTGAGAAACCCCATGCCCATGCGTCTTTGATATCGACAACGCCAATATCAACGTTACGCTGTTTGAAAATGCGGTTTCCTGTCAAAAGGCTGTCGAGATTATCAACAGTGATGTGGAACTGATCCACCCACTTGCCGATGTCTTCGATCAGCTGTTCCGGCAAATCTTGGTGGACACCACCGGGGCGGAAATAGGCGGCATGCATACGTGCGCCGCAGGCACGCTCATAAAACACCATCAGCTTTTCGCGCTCTTCAAAGCCCCAGAGCGGCGGCGTCAAAGCACCCACGTCCATGGCTTGCGTCGTAACGTTCAAAAGATGCGAAAGAATACGGCCGATTTCGGAGAACAAGACGCGGATAAGCTGGCCGCGCTTTGGAACTGTAATGCCCATCAGCTTTTCAACAGCAAGAGCAAACGCATGTTCTTGGTTCATCGGCGCGACGTAATCGAGGCGGTCGAAATAAGGCAGGGCCTGCAAATAAGTCTTGGTTTCAATCAGCTTTTCAGTGCCGCGATGGAGCAGCCCGATATGCGGATCGACACGGTCCACCACTTCCCCATCCAGTTCGAGAACAAGACGCAAAACGCCATGGGCTGCTGGATGCTGCGGGCCGAAGTTGATGTTAAAATTGCGAACTGAAGTCTCAGCCATTATTGCTTCGCCTTTTCATCGCCGGGCAGAACATAATCAGTTCCTTCCCACGGGCTTAGGAAATCAAACTGGCGGAATTCTTGTCGCAGTGACACAGGCTCATAAACCACGCGTTTCACTTCATCATCATAGCGCACTTCAACGAAACCAGTTGTCGGAAAGTCCTTGCGCAGCGGATGACCTTCAAAGCCATAATCAGTCAGCAAACGGCGCAAATCTGGATGGCCGGTGAACAGAATGCCGTACATGTCATAGGCTTCGCGTTCGAACCAATCCGCACCGATGAACACATCCGTTACGGAAGGAACGGTTGAATCTTCGTCAGTTTCCAGCTTCACACGGATACGCGTGTTCTTAGTTGGTGACATCAAATGATAGATGACATCAAAGCGATTGGCACGGCCGGGATAGTCTGCGCCAGCAATATCAATGAAGGATATGAATGCGCACTTGGCGTCGTCGCGCAGGAATGTCAGCACATCGACAATTGAGTTGACAGTTGTCAACAAAGTTAATTCGCCAAATGCAATCGTAGCGCCGGACACCAATGTGCCCAGTTTTTTGGTAATATAATCAGATAGTTCGTTAAGATCAGCACTCATAATTTCGCCCTACCCTCACCGTTCAATCGTGCCGGTGCGGCGGATTTTCTTCTGCAAAAGAAGAATGCCGTACAGCAAGGCTTCAGCGGTTGGCGGGCAGCCGGGGATGTAAATATCCACAGGAACCACGCGGTCGCAACCGCGGACCACGGAATAGGAATAATGATAGTAGCCACCGCCATTGGCACATGAGCCCATGGAAATCACGTAGCGCGGCTCTGGCATCTGGTCATAGACTTTGCGCAAGGCAGGTGCCATTTTGTTGGTCAGCGTGCCTGCAACAATCATCACGTCCGACTGGCGCGGGCTGGCGCGCGGCGCAATGCCGAAACGCTCGGCGTCATAGCGCGGCATGGACATGTGCATCATTTCAACGGCGCAGCAGGCAAGACCGAAGGTCATCCACATCAAAGAGCCAGTGCGCGCCCACGTAACAAGCGAATCAACAGAGGTTATCAAAAAGCCCTTATCGGCAAGCTCATCGTTGAGTTTGCCGTAAAAAGCATCATCTTGGCCGATCAATTTGCCGGTATTGGGATCAATGATCCCCCTTGGCTGCGGCGCGACGAGTGTCGAAGAATTATCGATCAATCCCATTCTAGGGCTCCCTTCTTCCACTCATAAATAAAGCCGATGGTCAAAACGGCAAGGAACACCATCATTGACCAGAAGCCGAACATACCGATTTTGCTGAACGAAATCGCCCACGGGAAGAGAAAAGCCACTTCCAAATCGAAAATAATGAACAAAATCGACACCAAATAGAAGCGAATGTCGAATTTCATGCGGGCATCATCAAATGCGTTAAAGCCACATTCATAAGCCGAAAGCTTCTCAGGATCTGGCGCACGATAGGCGACCAGAAACGGCGCCACGGTCAAAGCCAATCCGATTATGAGTGCCACCCCAATGAATATGACGATTGGCAAATAGGATAATAGCAATTGGTTCATCAAAAATACCCGCCAAGTACATTTCACCAGACACGTAATGCTGAACAATATCAGACTACAATCCGGCGATACAGACGGTCGGGATTGGGGTCAAGGACCAAACACAACGTTCATTTGAGTTAGCGCCTTACGGCCCGTGAAGCAAGTGCAGCATAGGGAAACAAGGCAAATTGTGGCAAAAATTTGCGCGGCAAACTGTCCCTGCACGTTACATGAGGACACTTATCTAACACATTGTATGGAAAGGGAAATGGCGCGAGTGACGGGACTCGAACCCGCGACCTCCAGCGTGACAGGCGGGCGCTCTAACCAACTGAGCTACACTCGCACACTTCCTTGACCGTTCAGCAGGCTGACCGGCATGAGCGCTCGTTTAGGGGGTTCACCTTTGGGTGTCAAGCATACAATCGCGCATTTCTGGCCAATTTGGATGACAATCCGGCTATAATTTTTATGAAGCGGCTTACTTCCATAAATGCGTCATTTTTCCCGAACAAAAGTCGAATTAGGGGGTTGCACTATAGCAAGGATAGCCTTAGACACCGCGTCACCAGCAGCAAGCATGGGCGATTAGCTCAGTTGGTAGAGCGCTTCGTTTACACCGAAGATGTCGGCGGTTCGAGTCCGTCATCGCCCACCATGCACCCTTTCCTGAATTTGAGAATTTGCCAGCCGGTGTCTATATCGGTAGCAATTTTGTGCGATTTACCCAATCCGGAATCGCCCAGAATGCGTACGCCGCGCGCCCAGAAATCGCACAGACTATATACGCTGTGCGCCCGAAGTGCGTCTGCTAGTTAAACGGAAGCGGCGCAGAGTCGTTTTGACCGCACGCCGCATTTTGATTTTGGTCGAACGATAGAATCAGGCGGCAGCTTTGGTGACTTGCCGCTGCGTGCCCAGACCCTCGATGCTCAGTTCCATCACATCGCCTGCCTTCAAATAGTGTGGCGGCTTTTGGCCCATGCCGACGCCGGGAGGCGTGCCGGTGGAGATGATGTCACCGGGATGAAGGCTCATGAATTTGGAAAGGTAGGCCACGAGGAATTTGACGCCATAAACCATCGTAGCGGTCGAGCC
>JANPBE010000404.1:0-2484 GCA_031430295.1 Phyllobacterium sp. | reverse complement strand
CACTGTGCCCGTGATCTTGGTCAGATCACCCAACACACCAACTGCGTTCAACGTGTCATTGGTATAAGCGTTCACAACAGACACCGAACCGCTCGCGCCGTTCACAGACGTTGGCCCATCATCAAGCGCAACAATCGGGGCGGCTGTAAACGTAATCGTCGTAGGGTCGGAACCGCCTCCAGTTTCATCAGCCGGGTTGGTACTGTCGGATGTGTCCGTAACACCCCCCGCGGGGGAACCAGTAACAGCAGATGTGGCAGCGGTAGTGGCTTGATTTGAGTGACCACCCGTCAAAATGTCTGCGGAAGTTAGTATGTAGGTAGCGCTAAAGGTTGCTGTATCAGTGATGCTAGGTGCTAACGACGCCAAAGTTCCGCCGATAATTGTCACAGATGGATCGGAAACAGTGATATTTTTAAGCGTTACATTTCCCGTGTTTTTAACCGTAAAGCTGTAGGTAAGAGTTTCCCCAATTTGTGCATGTGTATCGCCGTTTTGGTCGTTCAAAACGACAGACTTCTTGAGTTCTATACTCGACGTGGGTGCAGCCACGGGAACTGAAACTGTAGAGGACTGAGGAGTAACCGCACCAGATGGGGCGGTGCCATTTACTTCACCCGTATTCACGAGTTGGGCATTGGTGCCAACAGTCGCCATCAGCAACGCAAAGACACAAAGCATCTGGGCAGAAAATCTGCGCAGTACGGCCTTTGATATGGATTGATGGTTTTTCAAGCTGCTTGCTCTTCAGTTTGAGTGATTTAAGAAACCGCGCCGGAAGGGTACCGGCGCGGTGTATAGTTTGAGGTTACGGCTGGAGGCTGTCGATGTCTGCCTGCGTAACAGTATAGGATGCAGTGAACGTTGTATTCGCACCAGGTGCCAGCGTTGTAGCGCCACCAGATGGAACCACCGCAGCAGTGCCGCCAGTGCCGTTAAACGCAGTTTCCGTGACACCCACACCAGTGATTGTTACGTTACCCGTATTGGTTACAAGGAAGGTGTAAGTCACGACCTGACCGGCAATCAACGGACCTGCTGTATTTGCAGTCTTGGCAATCGTTAGGCTTGGTACAGAGTTGATCGTTGTCGTGGCAGTAAGCGTGCTTCCACCAGGTGTTGGGTTAACAGTAACATTCTGTGGATCCCTACCTGTTACGGTTACGGTGTTGGACACGCCATTTGCCACACCAGCTGCCGCGTCAACGTTAGCCTGTGTCAGCAGATATGTAGCTGAATAGGTCCAAGTTTCGCCAACATCCAAGATCGAGTTGGTGTTTGTATCGCCCGACGCAAGTGCTGGTCCAGTCGTCAACGCATTTGCAGCACCACCGTTAAACTTCACACCCGGATCGGTAACAACGACAGTATTGATTGAGACGTTGCCAGTATTCCTAACTACATAGGAGTAGGTGATAATATCGCCACCGTCGACCTGAGTGGCGCTGCCGCCATTTGAAGTCGTTGTAGACGTTACGCTTTTCACTACTGTGTAAGCCGGATTTTTTGTGACAACCGGAATCGCGATAGTCGAAATCGTCGAATTGATAGCCGCGCCGGTCGGCGGGCTGCCAGTAGCTCTTGCTGAGTTAGAAAGATTGCCTGCGTTCGCCGCTGAAACGGCGAATAGTGACAAAAGTGAAACCACCAATGCCATACCCAACCGGCCCATCAACCCGACTTTTGGTTTGTATCCGGTTGTGCCGGAATTCATAGATTTCATTTTATTTGCCTCCGAAGTTTGCAAATCGCCACGGCAAAACGTTGCGTAGGTCGAGTTCCAAATAGTTTGTAGATTAACGATCGTGATACGGCTCAATGACGGGAGCAAGTCCGGCATATTAGCCGAATCACTTACTTCTGAGCGCACATTATTTAACAATGAAAACAAAGGCCTGTTTTGAACTTTGCCGTAGTTATCAACTGGGATTTGCCGGTTTAACATCATAGCGTATCCACATCAGTCTGAGTGACGGTATAAGTAGCTGTGAATGTCGTAGAGGCTCCCGGTGCAAGCGTAGATGCCCCGCCTGCCGGTGTCACCGCGCCCGTACCGCCCGTGCCATTAAATGTTGTTTCAGCCACGGCAATGCCGCTTAACGTAACATTACCTGTATTTTGTACCAGAAAAGAGTAGGTAACCACGTCGCCAACGACCAATGGACCTGCCTTGTCCGCTGTTTTGGTCACTTGGACATTAGGAGTTTGCGTAATTGTAGTTGTTGCGGCATTTGATGCCTTAGATGCCATTTGCGCGGTGCCGACGGTCATCACATTGGAGAATGTAGTACCGTTGTCAATTTCAGTTTGAGTCACCAAATGTGTTGCGCTGTAGACCCACGTTTCTGTTGTCTCTAAAATACCGTTTGAATTTGTGTCGCCGGACGTCAGCGTCGGACCAGAAGTGAGGGAACGAGCGTTGCCACCCTGCGTCAGAGCATCGGAAGTGGTCAATGTGGTAAGAGGGGCAGCACCAGTGTTTTT
>JANPBE010000403.1:0-1653 GCA_031430295.1 Phyllobacterium sp. | reverse complement strand
TTCTAATGCCACGGTGAACCTAGCCATCAGTTTCAACGGTGAGATTTTTTCACGCCAAGTTGATGTGGCCAAGGGTATCACGCAGCACGTTGAAACCATCCGCGTCCATAATCCAAAACTTTGGTGGCCGAACGGGAGCGGCGAGCAAGCGCTTTACGATTTGGAAGTAGCGGTTGAAGGCTTTATCGTGAAGCGCAAGGTCGGATTGCGGACCATAAAGCTCATTGCCGAGCTAGACAGCGTGGGGCGCAGTTTTTCGTTTCAGGTAAATGGCCAAGATATATACTGCCGCGGTTCGAACTGGATTCCGGCCGATGCGCTGCCGTCGCGGGCGACGGCTGAACTCACCGAAAAGTTGCTGCAAGCGGCCGTGGATAGTCATCAAAATATGATCCGCGTTTGGGGCGGTGGTTTCTACGAGCAAGATTTTTTTTATGAGATTTGTGACAGGCTCGGTCTGATGGTCTGGCAGGATTTCATGTATTCCTGTAGCCTCTATCCCTCCACTCCAGCCTTCCTCAACGAGGTTAAACTTGAAGTGGACTACCAAGTTCGCCGGCTCCAACATCACGCCTGTCTGGCGCTATGGTGCGGGGATAATGAGCTGATAGGGGCGCTCACTTGGTTCGAGGAGTCGCGTAAAGACCGTGACCGTTATTTGGTTTCTTATGATCGTTTGAATCGCACTATTGAAGAAGGGTTACTTGCCGCAGAGCCGACTGCCAATTGGTGGCCTTCCAGCCCGTCGCCGGGTGTTTTGTCGTTTGGTGATGCGTGGCATGATGACAGTTCCGGTGACATGCATTTTTGGAGTGTGTGGCATGAGGGCAAAAACTTCGAGCATTATCGCGATGTGAAGCCGCGCTTCTGCTCGGAGTTTGGTTTCCAATCTTTTCCATCGCTTAAAATCGCACGGCAATTTTGTAGTGATGATGATCTCAATATCTCGTCACCGGTTATGGAATCTCACCAGAAAAACGCCGGTGGAAACGCACGTATTGCGGAAACTATGTTCCGCTATTTCCGGTTTCCTATGGACTTTGGTGATTTTGTATATTTGAGCCAAGTGCAGCAGGGATTGGCAATCAAAACTGCCGTTGAATATTGGCGGTCGCTAAAACCGCACAATATGGGCGCGCTTTATTGGCAACTGAATGATACCTGGCCGGTGGCATCTTGGGCGAGCCTCGATCACGGTGGTGGTTGGAAAATCATGCATTATATGGTGCAACAATTTTTCCAACCTGTAGCGATTTTTGCCATACCCTCGCAGGATGGTGAAGCCATCCGCATTGTTGCAGTGAATGACACGCGTGAGTCGGTTAGTGTCGACATCCGCTTGAAATCCGTAAGTTTGGATGGCACAGCACACGAACTCAGCACTGCCTCAGGTTTGGTTCCTGTTGATAAATCGTCTGACCTTGCATGGCTTTCTGTGCATGATATTGGCAAGGACGCGTTGCTGTTTTTCGAGTTTACTGCCTCCAATGGTATGGCGGGGAAGGGGCATTATGCGCCGGTACCTTACAAGCTTTTGCCTCTAGCTGCGCCCGATATTTCCATCTCATGTCAGCGCGATGATGCTGGTGTTATGGTGACGCTGAAGACGGATGGCCTGGCATTACACCTTAGCCTGGAAACTGACGAGCCTGG
>JANPBE010000402.1:0-5389 GCA_031430295.1 Phyllobacterium sp. | reverse complement strand
GTTTCAAAAAAACCTGCCGAAGCTCGTTGTCGCCCCAAGTTTCGCGGCCATTATCGTCTGCGTTTACGGGTTTATTTTGTTCACGCTCGTTCTGTCTGTGACCAACGCAAAATTGTTGCCGACGGACTTCACAAATTTTGTAGGGTTGTCGAATTACACTGCCTTGTTTGCGCATCGCAATTGGCAAATTTCGCTTGTCAATCTGGCGATTTTTGCGCCGATGTACATCATCTTATGCACGGTCATAGGCCTTAGCCTCGCAATATTGCTCGATCAAAAAATCCGCATCGAAGGTGTGCTTCGCCCTCTCTATCTTTATCCCATGGCGCTCTCCTTCATCGTAACGGGAGTTGCGTGGAAATGGTTTCTGGACCCCGGTATCGGCCTTGAATCGGTTGTTAAGGGCTGGGGTTGGCAGACTTTTTCATTCCGGTGGATCAAGGACAGCGACATGGCGATTTATACCATCGTTATCGCAGCGGTGTGGCAGTCTTCGGGATTTGTCATGGCCATGTTTCTGGCCGGTCTGCGCGGTGTTGACAACGAAATTTTGAAGGCCGCTCAAATCGATGGCGCTTCGAATTGGAACCTCTACACCCGCATCATTATCCCGTTGATGCGTCCGGCATTTCTGTCTGCTTTTGTTGTACTCGCGCATTTGTCGATCAAGACTTACGACTTGGTTATCGCAATGACTGGGGGTGGCCCAGGCCGTTCAACATATATTCCAGCCATTGCGATGTACGACTTTACGTTTACACGCCAATCTATGGGGGTGGGCGCGTCGTCGGCGATTGTGATGCTGTGCATGATTGCTGCCGTTATTGTGCCTTACCTCTATTCCGAATTGGGTCAGGAGCGTCAGACATGAGCGCCGCTCCTATCCAACAGGTGGCTGTGCGAACGTCACCGCTCGTTCGCGCGCTGATCTATGCGCTACTCATTGTGGCGGCGACGTATTATCTGTTGCCACTTTACGTAATGGTGGTGAATTCACTGAAACCGCTTGACGAAATCCGGCAGGGTCAGATGATGAACCTGCCGCAGACATGGACACTTGATCCATGGCGCTCGGCCTGGTCAACGGCGCAAATCGGCGTTAGCCCGACGGGCCTTCTACCATATTTCATGAATTCCTTCCTGATGGTAATACCGGCAGTTATTCTAGCGACTTCATTTGGTGCGCTGAATGGTTATGTGCTTACGAAATGGCGCTTTCGAGGTGACAATTATGTTTTCGGGCTGATATTATTTTCTTGCTTCATTCCGTTTCAGATCGTCATTATTCCAATGGCGACAGTACTCGGTTTCCTTGGACTTTCAGGGACTATTAGCGGGTTAATTCTCGTTCACACAATATATGGCCTTGGATTTACAACGCTGTTTTTCCGTAATTTCTATGCTGCCTTCCCAACGGAACTTGTGCGTTCCGCTATGGTTGATGGTGCAGGATTTTTTCAAATCTTTTACCGCATTCTGCTGCCGCTATCGGCGCCAATTATTATTGTCACGGTGATTTGGCAATTCACAAACGTTTGGAACGACTTTCTATTTGGCGCATCCTTCTCGGACTTCGACTCGTTCCCCATGACTGTGGCACTCAATAATCTCGTTAACTCTTCGACGGGCGTGAAAGAATACAACGTCCACTTCGCTGGCGCGATCCTTGCAGCGCTTCCAACTCTCATTGTTTACGTCGTCTCGGGCCGCTACTTCGTGCGTGGTTTGATGGCTGGCGCTGTCAAAGGCTGATTTTCATGACCCATAATTCCCCCAAAGCATTCATGCGAATTTCCGGATTGAGAAAGCGCTATGGCAATGTGGAAGTTCTCAAGGGCATAGACCTGGAGCTGGAGGAAGGTGGATTTCTTGTTCTCGTTGGCCCGTCTGGCTGCGGCAAGTCCACACTGCTCAATACCATCGCGGGCTTGGAGCCAATTTCTGAGGGAACAATTACCGTTGATGGGCAACTCATCAATGAGCTGCACCCCTCAATGCGCGACATTGCAATGGTCTTCCAGTCATATGCGCTCTATCCGAATATGACTGTGGGCGGCAATATTGCCTTCGGCATGGAAATGCGCGGTGTGCCAAAACCCGAGCGCGAAAAGGCGATCGCGGCAGTCTCAAAAACATTGCAGATTGAGCATCTGCTGGAACGAAAACCAAGCCAACTTTCGGGAGGACAACGTCAACGTGTAGCGATGGGTCGTGCCTTAGTGCGTGATCCGAAGCTGTTTCTGTTTGACGAGCCGCTCTCGAATCTTGACGCGAAGCTACGCGTTGATATGCGCGTAGAAATTAAACGGCTGCACGCGACAACCGGCAAAACGATCATTTACGTAACGCATGACCAAGTTGAGGCGATGACGCTTGCGACCAAGATTGCTGTGTTGAAAGACGGCGAGGTCCAGCAAATAGGTACGCCCTACGAGATCTATAACCGTCCATCAAATATCTTTGTGGCTGACTTTATGGGTTCTCCAGCGATGAACCTCCTGCCAGCAACAATCGTGGCTGTGAAGGACCGCTTGGCTTTGAAAATCCCTCACGAGAAAAGCAGCATCGAGATCGTAATTCCAGAGGGCATCGCATCCTCAAACTTGCAGTCAGGCCAACCTGTAATTCTTGGCATACGCCCTGAATCAATCACAGACAAAGACGGTGCAGATCGTAACTCGAAGGCTATCGTCACCATTGATGGCCGTGTGGAACTTGTTGAACCCGCAGGATCCGACACATTTGTGATCGCACAAATTGGTGAAAAGCAAATCACGGCCCGTATGCGCGCTGATGTCATTGTAAGGCCCGGCGAGCGCGTGCCGTTCTCCTTTAATCTGGAGAAGGCAGTGTTATTCGACCCCGCAAACCAAAGAAGAATGTGAGGTTGTTCTCAATCAAGGCGGACAAAAATCTGCTGAAAAGTTTGTCGCAAGACTGTGATGGAGGCGGAGTTTGCAGTTTTGGATATCGGAATGCCGCTAAAACAATGTTCAATTTTGGAGATCTAAAATGAGGAAGATACTGATAACAACTGCACTTATGAGCGGCTTGGTGAGCCCGGTATTTGCTGAACCAGCCGTGGAAGTGATGCATTTTTGGACATCTGGCGGCGAAGCTAAAGCGCTTTCTGTTGTGAAAGATAAAGTGGTTGCTGCCGGCGTCACTTGGAAAGACAGCCCTATAGCGGGTGGGGGCGGCGACCAGGCTAAAACAGCGCTTATGGCACGCATAGCCTCTGGTAATCCGCCTACTGCAATGCTTCTACTTGGCCAAAATGTTGTCGATTGGGCCAAGCAGGGTCTTCTGGGAGACGTTGATGACCTTGCGAAATCTGAAGATTGGGACAATAAACTGCCGAAAGCCGTGCAGGCGTTCACCAAAATTGACGGCCATTATGTAAGCGTACCGACGAATGTGCATCGCACTGATATGCTATGGGTTTCAAAGGCTGCATTTGAGAAAATCGGCGCGCCTTATCCAAAAACGTGGCAGGAGTTGAATGATTTAGCGCCGCGCTTCCGTGCAGCTGGAATTGTTCCTTTGGCGCATGGCGGTCAAGCTTGGCAGGAAGCGTATATGTTTGAAGCGGTTGCCGCTGGCGTTGGCGGTGCAGACTTTTATCGCAAGGCATTAGTTGATCTCGACGATGCCACCTTGCGCGGTGAGACGATGGTTGCGGTGTTTGATGAGCTTGCTGCGCTGCGGGGAATGATAGATGAAAACGCCTCCGGCCGCGATTGGAACCTGGCTACAGCAATGGTGATAAATGGTCAGGCAGCAATGCAAATTATGGGTGACTGGGCGAAGGGCGAGTTCACAAATGCCGGTAAAAAGCCAGGCGACGACTATGCGTCCATTCCCGTGCCAAAAGCCAAGGGCGATGACTTTGTCTATCTGATAAATTCGTTGTCGCTCTTTAAGCAGTCAAACCCGGACGGCGTAAAGGGACAGGAAGTGCTAGCGTCTGCAATTATGGATGCCGATGTTCAGGTGAAGTTCAATCTTGCCAAGGGTGCAATACCGGCCCGCAGTGATATCGATCTTAAAGCCATGGATAGCTGCGCTCAAGAAACATCGAAATCATTCTCCGAAAACGACAAGAATGGTACAGCGGTTCCCACCTTCGCAGGCACTCATGCAGCAAATTCGGCGGCGGTCAGCGCAGCGACTGATGCGATTACCGAATTCTTCAATTCCAAGAAAACCGGCGCTGAAGGAGCGGTGCTGCTTGCTGATGCAATCGCTGCTGTGAAATAACATCGGATTAAAATAAATCTGGATAATCTGGTTCCCCCCTTGGGAGCCAGATTGTCTCCTTGAGTTGTTGTGGTTAGCTGTTCTACTTTGCATTACGCCGAAGTTTTCTGCCTTGCCGTTCAATCCTAGCCGGATTAGTCATGCTTGACTTGGCATTCTCACATTAGAACAGCTTGCTTGCGTTCGAATTGGTTGTTGAGATTGTGTGGTATGGCTTGAGGTGAAATTTGATGAACCGTAGACCAACGATCATTGATGTGGCTAAGGCAGCTAGAGTGTCCAAGTCCACCGTTAGTTTGGTTTTGCAAAACAGCCCGCAGGTAAAATCCGATACGCGCCACTTGGTTGAGCAAGCTATGGCGAGTTTGGGCTACGTATATAACCGCGCGGCTGCAAATCTGCGTTCAGCCAATGTCGGGTTAATTGGCCTCGTTATAAACGATTTGCGTAACCCGTTTTTTACTGAATTTGCTACATCTGCACAAATGGCCTTCTCCGAAAATGGCTACGCTACGGTGATAGCAAACACGGATGAGAATCCGGCACTTCAAGCGCAGGTCGTGGGATCAATGATTGAGCATGGCGTTTCAGCCATACTGATTTCGCCGACATACGGAAGCGAGGAGTTCACATTTGGCCCTCTTGTGCGCGCACGTATTCCGGCCATGCAGGTTTTGCGGCAGGTTGATGCACGGACAGATCTATTTCCTTTCTCGTCATTATCCTATCCAGATGGTGGGCGCGAAGCGGCGCGACACTTGCTTTCTGTCGGCGCAAAACGCATTGCTTTTGTCGGTGGCTTAGATGAAAGACCGATTACGCGAGAGCGTCAGTCCGGCTACCTATCCGTGATGCAAGAAGCGGGCATTGAGCCAATTACGCTTCCGGGTCGGCCGACCCGCTCCTTTGGCAACGAGGCAGCACTTCGTCTGAGTACTGAGTATCCTCATGTCGATGCAGCAATTTGTTACAACGACTTGGTAGCACTGGGCATGATGTCGGGCTTTCAACGTGTCAACCGCAAAATTGGTGTGGATTTTCGCTTGGTCGGTTTTGATGATATTGAAGAATGTGCGCAAGTTTGGCCGCAATTGTCGTCAGTGCATTGTGATATTTCCAGTTTTGGCCG
>JANPBE010000401.1:0-14022 GCA_031430295.1 Phyllobacterium sp. | reverse complement strand
GCGCCCCAGGCATTCATGCCCCGGATCGAAGGAATGCCCACTGCCGGCGGCGCGGAGGACATGTCATCGGCAATTTGCCTTACGAAAGCCGGATTTGCTGTCGGCGTCATGATTGTAGACGTCTGGGCGTTCGGTTAAAATCCGCCTTAAAGTCGTACGAACTGGATACGCCGCGCGCACGAGTTGGATGCGCCAAACGCGCGGAAGGCGCACGGGATGGATGCGCCACAAGTTCGGGGTTGATACGGGACTAAGCTGCGCCTTCCAACGCATGTTTTGATCGAAACCGAATGCCGTTTTTGTTGGAAATATGTGACGGAGACTCTGTTCTTGTTTTCATCAAATCGCTGCTCCACGGGCGGTGCGAGATTTCGACAGTCACAGCGAAGCGTCAATTAAATACCGCCCGTCGCGGCTATTTGCCCTTCGTGTCGCAAACAGGCTTTGCAGCGCTTCACAAGAACAATAGTGTGGAACTCCAGCATTGATTATGGAGCGCCACGCATGTCGAAATTTCCGCAAAAAGCCAAGGTTGTTATCGTCGGTTTAGGTGGTATCGTCGGGGCGAGTGTGGCGCATCATTTGATTGAGCGTGGCTGGGACGATATTGTCGGTATCGACAAGTCCGGTATCCCGACGGACGTTGGTTCTACTGCTCACGCATCCGATTTTTGCTACACCACAAGCCATGACTTTTTGTCCGTTTGGACCACGCAGTATTCCATCGATTTCTACGAAAAGATGGGCCACTACGCCCGTGTCGGAGGCTTGGAAGTTGCCCGCGTTGGCGATGATGGCCGCATGGATGAGATCAAGCGCAAGATCGCTTCGGCCAAATCATTTGGCACACGCGCGCGGCTTATTGAGCCGAGGGAAATCAAAGAGAAGTTCCCGCTGATTGAGGAAAGCCTTGTGCAGGGCGGACTTTGGGATCCGGATGCTGGTCTCGTCATTCCGCGCTCGCAGACGGTTGCGGGCAAGCTCGTTGATATGGGCGTTAATGCAGGCAAGCTTAAGGCTTTTGCCAATACTGGCGCGACTTCGCTGGTTATCGAAGACGGTCGCATCAAGGGTGTGGTGACGGATCGCGGCACGATCATGGCGGATTACGTTGTGGTGTGCGCAGGTATTTGGGGCCGTCTGATTGCTGCGATGGCGGGCGAAGATTTGCCGGTTATGCCGGTTGACCATCCGCTGACATTCTTCGGGCCGTACAATGAGTTTGCCGGCACTGGCAAGGAAATCGGCTGGCCGTTGCTGCGTGATCAAGGCAACTCCGCCTATATGCGCGATACTGGTGATCCGAAAACCGCCGAGGGCGGGCAGATTGAATGGGGCTATTACGAGGAGAAAAATCCTCGTTTGGTGCACCCACGTGACATTCTATCCAAAAAAGAATCACGTTTGTCGCCTTCGCAGCGCGACCTCGATATGGAGCAAATCATCGAGCCGCTGGAACGCGCGATGGAGCTGACGCCGATTTTGGGTGAGCTTGGCTACAATGAAGGTCATTCGTTCAATGGCCTGTTGCAAGTTACGACCGACGGCGGCCCTTCGATGGGCGAGAGCCAGAAGGTGCGTGGGCTTTGGTATGCGGTTGCCATTTGGGTCAAAGACGGCCCGGGCATGGGCAAACTCATCGCCGATTGGATGACCGACGGGCGCACGGAAATCGACCATAACAAGATTGATTTTGCGCGTTTTTATCCGCACCAGATGGAAGAGCAATATATCCATGATCGCTGTACTGAAACGGCGATGAAGGTTTATAATCCAGGGGTTCACCCGCGTGAGCCTTTTTCCAAGGGCCGCAATTTGCGCCGTTCGCCATTTTATGAGCGCGAGAAGGAACTGGGCGCTTATTTTATGGAACTTGGCGGCTGGGAGCGTGCGCATGGCTATGCCGCAAACGAGCATCTGCTGGAAAAGTACGGCGACAAGGTTCCGGTGCGCGCTAATGAATGGGACAACCGCCATTTCTGGCGTGTGTCCAATGCCGAACATTTGGCCATGAGTGAAGATGTCGGCATGGTAAACCTCTCTCACTTTGCCATTTATGATGTAGAAGGGCCAGACCATGTGGACCTGATGGAATATATTTGCGCGGCGAAAGTTGGCGGCGATGCCAATATTGGCAAGGGCATTTACACCCACTTCCTCGATGATAAAGGCATGGTGCGGGCGGATTTGACCGTTATTCGTATGGCAGACCGCTGCCGCGTGATTGATGGCGCCGATGCCGGTCCACGCGATTTCCGCTATATGCAACGCACAGCGCAGGATCGCGGATTGAACGTGACCGTGACGGACCGCACCAGCGATCTTATTACGCTTGGTGTCTGGGGGCCGAATGCACGCGTTACCTTGCAAAAAGTCGTGGAAGATCCAGAAGCGCTTACGAACGAGAATTTCCCATTTGCGGCCCTGCGCCAAATCAAAATTGGCGGCAAGAATGTCACGGCATTCCGTATTTCATACGTCGGCGAGCAGGGCTGGGAATTGCATATGAAATATGAAGATGGCCTTGCCGTGTGGGACGCATTGCGTGCCATTGGCGTGATGCCGTTTGGTGTTGAGACTTATGCCAACACGCGCCGCATGGAAAAGAGCCTGCGCTTGCAAAACGCTGATTTGCTTACGGAGTATAATCTGCTGGAGGCCGATCTTGCACGTCCGAAGGCCAAGGAGGCAGATTTCTGCGGCCGGGAGGCTAATGTCGCCCACCGTGCATTGCCGCATCAAGTGGCGAAACTCTGTACACTGACGATGGAAGCTAATGTGGATTCAAAAGGCGTTGCGCGTTATCCCGTTGGCACGAGCCCTATCCTTGATAAGGAAACGGGTGAGGGCATCGTGGATAGCGTCGGACGTCGTTCGTTCACAACGTCAATGGCATACGGTCCAACCATCGGCAAGACGATCATGTTGGCCTATCTGCCGCATGAAAAGGCGGTACTCGGTGCGCAGTTTGAAATAGAATATTTCAACGAGCGCTATCCGGTCGTCGTTGCGGGCGTTGGCTATCAACCGCTGTATGATCCACAGAGCTTGAAGCCTCGCAGTTAGTTGGCGCGCCGAATTTGCGGGGCTTTGCTGCGCCCCGCAATTTCATTAGGCTATCTTTTGCAGGCCCTGCTTAGGGGCGCTAATCCAGCCTTCTACCCATTGAAGTAGCTGTACTGATGTTTGAGGTTTTTCAATATAGTCGTCCATACCGGCTGAAAGGCATTTAGCGCGGTCGCCGCTAAGATAGTGGTTGGTCATGCCAATAATCGTTACTTGCTGCGCATCATGCATAGAGCGGATGCGGCGGGTGATTTCGAGGCCGTCTATCCCTAGCATCGAGACATTCGTGAGAATAACGCGCGGCATGTTTTTCGCTATGAGTTCAAGAGCCTGTTCGCCACTGGCAGCAATCGCAAAACGATAAGGTGAGTCAGACAAACCGTTTGCATAAACAATTTGATGAACTTCATCTTGATCCACAATCAACACATCGGCATCGGTTACGTCGGTGTCAAACAACGATACTGTCGGTGATGTCAGTGCCAGTGACGGAACGGCTCCAGTGGATTTTGCACCAAGAGCCTGTTGGAGTACGGCGTTAATTTCTACCGCACCATCCGCTACCAATATTTTGGGAAGCGTCGCCGGCGCGGTGGCAGCCATACCAGCAGCCAAATGCCCGGCAAGTTCGGTGCGGCATGATTGATCGCGAACCAAAATAAAATCTACAGGATTGCCGGAAATGTTCATCTGGCGGGCGGCTTCCACCGCCATTTGGGCAGAATCTGCCCATCCGATTTCCAAGTCCAATCTTGAGGCGATCTGGGTAACAATTTCCCTTGCAGCACTGTCATGGCCATAGACCAATGCCCGGTGCTTCACCGGCTTATGCGCTATCTCGCTTTTCGCCTTGTGTGCGGTAAGTTCCTCGATAATTGGTTCATCCGCTGTCACGCCTGCAGCCAGATCAAACATATCTTGGACTACGCCGAGAAGCGTGCCTGCGGACCGTCGTATGATGTCCAGTCTGCTTTTTTGTACAGCATCGAGGTTGGACCCGATTAGTAACTCCGCAGCGGAGATAACGCCGGTCATTGGCGTGCGAATTGTGTGGCTGAGGCGTGCCAGAGTTACAGACTTGATACGCGCTGCGGCGTCCGCCTCGCGTTGTGCCTTGGCCGCCCGTTGTTCCAGCTCTTCGATGTATGAAAGATCGCTGATGATTTCGACGCGATTGCCGCCAGTGTGATTTTCGACGCTGAACTTTGCTGGCTCGCCGTGAAAACGAATAAACCGAACACTATTCTTAGAGCTGCTGGCTTCAGACCGCATTTCATTTTGGACCGTGAACCACGCTTCCCGCTCGTTCAGCGGCATTCCAGCACCAGCAGATTTGGCCAGTGCGCTAAGCACTTCGTCCTGCAACATTCCGGGCGCTATAACAGCGCCATTGGCGTTACAGCTTTTTGTAAAGGCTTGGTTGGTAACGACCAGCATATTTTGCTTGTCATAGACGGCTATCTCATCGTTGATGCTGTCAATTGCTGCAAATAGCTGCTCTTCGCGGATTGCGGCGTCTTTCATCAAGCGAGCGTGATTTGTGTCGATTTGCAATTGATGCTCGGCGATTGCGGAGAGCGCACGTACAATTCTGGACGAATCCTGCTGGCCCTTACGGATTGATGCATAGTGATCGCCACCTGCGAAGGCTTCGGCGACTTTGATTTGCTCGTCTAATTCCGCTTGGCGACGTTGACTGCGAAGACCTGCGATGGTGCCGGCCACGACGGACACTGCCGCCGCCAAAAGAAAGCCTGATACACCGGGCGCGGTTGCGCTGCCGAGGGTGAGGCTGGAGATGATGTTAATCGTTGCCGCAGAACCAAGCGCAGCAAAGCCCGTGATAAAGCCGGATTGATACGGCTCACGATTTAGGCGGGCGAACACGGATGCATTCATACGGATGGTCCCCAAGCAGTAAGATACTCAGGATTGGTAACCCATTTGATTTAGGTTGCTGTTAAATCGCTACTTAAAATTTTAATGAATTCACTGAATAGTTGTGCTGGCAACCTAAATCTAGGCGGCGAGCGGTGTTTTCCGGTCGATTCGCTCTTGCTGTGGTGAGCGGCCGTAGATTTCCCGGTAGCATTTCGAGAAATGCGATGCGGAAACGAAGCCGCAGGCAACAGCCACTTCAACAACAGGTAGTGATGATTGGATGAGCAAATGCCGCGCACGATCCAACCGTATTTCCAAATAGTAGCGGGCAGGGGAGCGGCCCATTTCATGGCGGAACAGCCGCTCAATCTGGCGGCGTGACAGGTCAACATCGTCGGCAATATCAATCAATGACAGTGGCTCCGACAAATGCCCCTCCATCAATTCGATAATACTGAGCACCTTGGAATTTTGCACACCAAGACGTGCGCGCAAGGGAAGGCGCTGGCGATCTTGCGGGTTGCGCACGCGGTCTGTAAGCGCCTGCTCGCAGATGCGGTTGACCAGATTGTCATCATGGTCATCGCCAATGAGTTTGACCATCATATCAAGGGCCGCGGTGCCACCTGCGCACGTGTAGATGTTGGCATCAACCTCAAACAGGTCAGCAAAGACATTGGCTTTCGGGAACGCCTCTGAGAAGCCCGGCAGGTTTTCCCAGTGGATGGCGCAGCGCTTGCCGGATAATAGTCCAGCAGCAGCCAGAATATGCGCGCCTGTGCACAGGCCGCCGACTGAGACACCGCGATTATATTCCTCGCGCAAGAATGCGAAAACGGATTTATTGTTGAACTTCTCAACGTTCACACCCGAGCAGACAAAAATCATCGTGGGCTTGTCCGCGCCCATCAACATGCGTCGCTCATCGTCAAGCGAACTGGTCACGGCACATTCTACGCCGTTGGAAGCAGAGACGGGCTTGCCGTCAAGCGAGGCTAAACGCCATTTGTAGCTTTCAAAGCCGAGCATCCGGTTGGCCAAACGCAGCGGTTCAATGGCTGTCGCAAAAGCGATCATCGAAAAATCAGGTACGAGGAAGAAAACGATAGAGCGCTTGACCGCATTTTTGCCGTTCATAATGGACCTGAATTCTAATGCTAGAGAAAGAATGCTGGCGCTGATGTCGCTCAGAGGCAAGGTCAAGGCTTGTCGCTTACTAAAGATCATCGGAAACTATTGTTACATAAGCGCATTTTGTGGGGAATAGCAAGAATGATGATGTCGCAAAAAGAATTGGGTTATGCTAACGAAATGTGTGCATCTTTAAGAGGAGATTTCTTCATGCCGTTTTCACGCGCGCTCATCTATGGCTGCCTTGTTGCCGGAAAATGGCTGATGGTGCTCACCGCCGTTCTATTTGCGGCACTGTTTGTTTCTGATTATTGGGGCGCGGGTGTGCATGGATTCCCCGCTGTTGCGCTTGGCGGCGCAGTGATTAGCCTAAGTTTGGCGGGGTTATGCTGGCTGTTTGCACGCTGGATTGTTGCTGTTTGAACGCCAAGTGAACAGGCTATTCAGTTGGCATACACAGTGTCATGACTAACGTGCGTAAATATTAAACACTAAGGGAGGCAAACATGAAAAAGATCATTAGCTTGGCACTTGCACTCAGCATCGGTGCGACAATACCTACGCTGGCATCCGCGTTCTGGGGCGGCACGATTATCAACATCGCGCCGACCGACACGCTGAAAATTCGCAAATGGCCATCGGCGAGCTCGCAGATTATTGATGCCTATGCGGTAGACGCGAATATTTCCATGACAGGCCGCTGCAAAAACATCATCACCAACGCCTCGTTCCGCGTAGATGCGGGCGGGTCTGCCAATTGGAAATATTCCAAGATGAAGAAGCCAAATGTTTGGTGTCAGGTGATGACTGATGGTGCGCAACTCGGCTGGGCACGGGGCAAGTTTATCTGGCCGGAGTGAGCTATTTTTTAGAGTGGTGCTTCACTTTGGGGCGGATTTAGGTGAGTTTCAGGTCGGTTAATTTGGAATCACTCTCATGGACCCGCGCGATACCGTGATTGAAATACAGGGCTCCCCGGTCAAACTGTTTGCGTTGACCATACTCGGCATGGGGATGACCGTGCTGAGTGCGCTCGTGGCTTTCCAATTTATTCCCGTTGAAGATGGCAGCTTCAATCAATTCATGGGATGGCTTGGTATGCTGTTTTTCGGGCTAGCTGCCGCCATCGGAATTTCGCGCTTGTTCACCTTCAACAAAACAGTGATGACGCTCTCGCCAGCGGGCCTGCTTGATACGCGCATTTCAGCGCGTCCTGTTCCGTGGGAGGCGATTGAGGATTTCGGTGTCTGGGAAATGCAGCGGCAAAAAATCATTGTGATATCTGTTCCGCCGGAGATAGAAAGCTCCATCGGCATGACCCGCATGGCCCGCTGGTCCCGCGCGGCTAATGCCAAGCTGGGCGCGGATGGATTGTGTTTTTCTGCGGCGGGGCTGAGTGTGAGCCATGCGGAGCTTTTGGCGGCAATTGGCGAGCGGGTGGGTGCTGTGAACGGATAGCGACCTAGGGGACGACCAATGAATCAATCAAATAGTTATGTTGTCGATTTTGACCAACTGCCGGAACTGTATCCTACTCATTTTCATGAAGCGGTATTTTGGGAGTGGCTTGGCCGAACTGTTGCAACGTTTGGCTTCTTGGAGGATGTCTTAGGTCGAGCGATATTTGCCTTCACAGCCACACGAGAATATACCGAGCAAGAAGTTCAAAAGGCCTAAGAGGAATGGCTTCCTAAGCTTGAGCGTGCTTTGTTCGATCAACTTGGGGGGCTGATTGACTCCTATGCAAAGGCGGTCAGAGAGAATAATAATGCGACAATCACGGACCTAGATGCCCTTATCTCCCAGCTTCGAGAAGCCTCGGTAATCCGGAATGTTTTATGTCATGGATCGTGGAGAACGCCAGACCAAGTCGGTGCGTCTTTGCCTCATTTCGTCAATCGTAAAATGATGAAATTTGATACCAAAATTGACGTGGCTTTTTTGCAGGATGTGCAGCGGCACACAACAAAACTCATAAGTATTGTTGTCAGCACAGTTACACACATGGGTTGGCAATTTCCCGGAACAGGCGGTTTGGGAAGACCGATTGGTTGACGAGCTTATCAATTCATATTGTCGTCATGGTTTCAAAGAAGGTGAAAGCCTCGGCTTTTTTCGCCTACCTTCTCCTCCCACCCCGTCGCCCTGATGACCCATCCGCCGCCAACTCTACCACTCTTCGCTCCGGCAGCTTCACTGCCGCAGCCAAGTTTGGAAACAGATCCACCTTGTTCGGCATCGCCATGGCGTGGACGAATAGTTGCTGGAAATGCGGTTCTAGCGCGGTTTCGATTTTCTCTACTTTGGCCACTGTCGCTTCAATCTCGCGGCGGTGGGTGCGGTTTAGCAGCGCCATGCGCGCGCCGGTTCCGGCGGCGTTGCCTACAGCTTTCACGCGGGCGAGGTCGCAGTCTGGAATGAGGCCGAGCACCATGGCGTATTTTGGATCAATGAACGAGCCGAATGCGCCGGCGAAGCGGATTTCATCGACGTGGGTCACATCCAATTTTTCCATCAGCAATTTGATGCCCGCATAGAGCGCGGCTTTGGCAAGCTGGATGGCGCGGATGTCGTTTTGCGTTACGGTGATGCGCTGTTCGCCATCGTGCAACAGGTAGGAAAATGTGCGGCCATTTTCAAAAATGCGCGGTGTGCGGGCCGCCATTGCGCCGTCAATCACGCCATCTTCTGAGATGAGGCCGGACAGGAACATTTCGGCCACGACTTCGATGATCGCCGAGCCGCAAATGCCGGTGATGCCGGTTTTATCTGTGCCTTCTTTGAAGCCGTCCTCGTCTGACCATGGTTCCGTGCCAATGACGCGGAAGCGTGGCTCCAGCGTTTCCGGGTCGATGCGCACGCGCTCAATAGCACCCGGTGCAGCACGCTGGCCGGAGGAAATTTCTGCTCCTTCAAAGGCGGGGCCTGTAGGCGAGGAGCAGGCGACGGTGCGCTGGCGGTTGCCGAGCACGATTTCCGCGTTGGTTCCCACATCGACCAAAAGCATCATATCATCTTGGCGGTCCGGCCCTTCAGACAGTGTTGCCGCAGCGGCATCCGCGCCGACATGGCCCGCGATGCACGGCACGATATAGAGCCGCGCGCCTTCGTTGAGCGGAACGCCCATATCGGAGGTTTTGCCTTTGACCGCGCCGGAAACCGCGAGCGCAAACGGTGCGCCGCCAAGCTCAGTCGGGTCAATACCGAGGAAGAAATGGTGCATTACGGGATTGCCGACAAACACGGCATCCAGAATATCTGCGCGGTTGACATTGCCTTCCGTGCAAACCTGATCGACCAGCGCGTTGATGGCGTCGCGCACGGCCTTGGTGATGGCGTCTGCGCCACCCGGGTTCATCATCACGTAGGAAACGCGGCTCATCAGATCTTCGCCAAAGCGGATTTGCGGGTTTTGCATGCCCGATGATGCCGCCACGCGGCCGGACAGTAGCGAGACAAGATTCATGGCAATCGTGGTTGAGCCAATGTCGCAGGCGATGCCGTAGGCCTCGTTATGCAAGCCCGGCCACAGCGCGATGATGCGCGGGGTTTCACTGTCTTCGTCCTTGTGGATGGCAGCGGTGACAGTCCAGTTGCCTTTGCGCAAAATGCTTTGCACTTTGGGCAGCAGGTAGAAATCAACGTCGAGCTTTTTATAGCCCCACTCGTTTTGTAGCGCCACGATAAGCCGGTCCATATCGCCGAGCGGCTTGTGCATATCCGGCTCTTCGACCTCGACATAGCACAGGTGAACAGCGGGATTGCGCTCAATCACGCGGTCGCCGACGGCCTTGCGAATGACCTGCGCGTTGACAACTGTGTCTTGCGGCACGTCGATAACCAGATCGCCTTCGATAGTGGACGAGCAAGACAGGCGGCGGTCGGCGGCAATTTTGCGCACTTCGGCATAGCGCAGTTCTTTTGCGCCGCGCGGGGAGATGTGATCGTTCGATGAGACGATTTTGTGCTTGGCGAAATTGCCTTCCTGCACTTCCACTTGGCAGCGCCCGCATGTCGCCCGCCCGCCACATACGCTTTCAACATAAACGCCCAGCTGGCGTGCAGCTTCAAGAACTGTGGTGCCTTTGGCGAAGCGGCCGCGCTTGCCGGATGGCATGAAGAGGACGAGGGGATCGGTATTTGTGGTCACTTCTTTTTGCCTGTCAGTCGCTTGGCGTTGGCTGTCACTTTGATGCGCGATGGCTTTAGCGCGGCTGCGGTAACAGCATCAGCCGATTTCATAAAATCTGGAACTTTGCCAAAAGCCATGCCCACCCAAGCGTCCATCATTTGGTGCGAGAGTTCGACATTGGCGGCGATGAAGCCATCGCTGGCGGCTTTGGTTTTTTCATCCACCATGCGGCGGTCTTCCGCATGGTCGTTACTGGTTTTCATATGCTCGGGCAGCATCATGCGCGATAGGCGCTGCGCCATGACCAAGGGGGCGAGAAGCCCTATGGAATTTAGTTCCGCCTTGGTTTTTTTCACGGCTTGATCCTTGTTATCCTACCCGCGCTGAACGTCCACCACGACGACCACCGGCAGTGGGTGCTGCTGTTGGTGCGGCTGGCGCTGCGCCAGGCGCGGCTGGTGCATAGTCACGGTAGGTGCGAATCCATTGTTCGCATGAAGGGTCTGTGCCATTCAAGACGTTTGCGGCGCGAACGGCTTCCATTTCTTGCGGACGGCATGGGTTCATAATGGCAGATGTCATGCCCGCGCCGATGACCATTGGAATGAAGCCAGCGTTGATGCCGTGACGATGCGGCAGGCCGAATGAGATGTTTGACAGGCCGCAAGTCGTATTGACCTTCAGCTCATTGCGCAGACGGTAAAGCAGCGCGAACACCTGACGACCAGCATCGCCCAGCGCACCAATTGGCATCACCAGCGGATCAACGATGATGTCGTGCGGCTTTATGCCGTAATCCATAGCGCGTTCCACAATCTTCTTGGCAACGGCAAAGCGCACATCAGGGTCCATGGAAATGCCGGTTTCATCGTTGGAAATGGCAACTACAGGAACGTCATATTTCTTGCAAAGCGGCAGGATGGCTTCGAGCTTTTCTTCTTCGCCAGTAACCGAGTTTACCAGCGGACGGCCCTTGGCCACTTTCAAAGCGGCTTCAATAGCGGCGCTGACTGATGAGTCGATGGAGAGCGGCACATCGACCAGGCCTTGCACGATCATCATGGTCTGCACCAGAAGGCCGGGCTCAGTTTCGTTTGGATTAACCGATGTCACGCCCGCATTGACGTCCAGCATTGTCGCGCCCGCTGCCACTTGCTCAAGGGCATCGCGAATAACAGTATCGAAGTTTCCCGCCTGCATTTCCGCAGCCAGCTTCTTGCGGCCTGTCGGGTTGATGCGCTCGCCGATGACGCAGAATGGCTGGTCGAAACCAATGATGATTTCGCGTGTGGCGGAAGCGACGATAGTGCGGGTCATAGGTGCTCTCCAAAAGACATAAAGACTTTGTTATATGGTTATGCGATTGCAAGCAACCGCGAATTGTTTAACTTTGGCCGAGATGCGTGGCTTTTTCGGCCATGCCTTGCGGCGAAATTGCGTCGCGGTGCAACAGAGAATCCAACCGGTCGATAACCTGTTGCTCGTCTTGGCGTGCTTCGCGCTTCCACGGTTGGCGGCCTTTGAGAATGCCACTGTCATGAACGATCTCGGCCACGAATTCTTCCTGCCGATAGGCCATCACATGTGCGCCGTTTACGCCTTCGATGTCTTTGCATTCGTTCAGTATATCAATGCAAATCTGCTTGCCTTCGGCCTTTTGATCCTTCGCGCCTTCAAGTCGGGCGATGATGTGATCGGGAATATGCACGCCTGGCACATTAGAGCGCATCCAGCGGGCAGTCTTGGCAGATGCCAGCGGGCCGACACCGACCATAACAAAGCACTTTTCTGTCAGCCCCAAATCGCGCGAGCGGGCCATGAAATCTTTGAACATTGGCACGTCATAGCAATATTGGCTCTGCACGAACTGAGCGCCAGCGGCCACCTTCTTGGCAAAATGTTGGGCTCGGAATTCTTGCGGCGGCACGAACGGATTGATTGCCGCGCCAATGAATACGGGTGGCGGCGTTGTCAGTTTGCGGCCAGACAAAAACTTTCCTTCATCGCGCATGGTGCGGATGGTTTCCAAAAGCGACATCGAATCAAGGTCAAACACCGGCTTTGCGCCGGGCTGATCGCCCGCTTGCACGCCATCGCCTGTGAGGCACAGGATGTTTTGCACGCCCATTGCCGAGCCGCCCAGCACATCGCCTTGAATGGCAATGCGGTTTCTATCGCGGCAGGAAATCTGCATGATTGGCGCGTAGCCCATGCGGGTGAGAAGGGCGCAGATGCCGACGGACGACATGTGGCAGTTTGCCCCCGAGGCATCGACGGCATTGATACCATCCACCCAGCCGTCGAAAATTGAGGCGCGTTCATACACGTCCTCGGGATTAGCGCTGTCAGGCGGATTAAGCTCGGCAGTCACCGCAAATTCGCCGCGTCTTAGCACACGTTCTAAGCGTCCGCGTGAGGAATGGCCGGGCAGGGGATCGAGCGGCAGGCTGGGGTCGTAAGGATGAATATCGGGGCTCATGCTGCTTTATCCGCTGTCTTTTCGCGCATCAGGCGCAGCCACGTCGAGGTTTCCTTGATGGAATTATCGACCGGCTTTTGTACTTCCAGAATTTTTGTGTTGTCGCTCATGCCCTGTGCGCCTTCCCAGGCTTTCACCCAGACGCAGGGCATATCCGCTATCACCTCGCAATTGCCGTTGGCACGAACGCCGCCGCATGGGCCATTGCGCAACTGCTTGGGGCAGTTCATCGAGCAGGACATGCCCGTGGATGAAAGCGCGCACTTGCCGCACATGCGGCAGTCAAACATGACGCCTTTGACGGTCCGCTCCAGTGCCGCGACTGGCTTTTCCAAGCGCTCATAGCCGATTTTTTTGGCCAGCGGCGCGGCAACCAGAATTGTCTTTTCAAATAGATTGTAGAAGGTTTCGAGCGCGCCGGAATGACGGATGGACCAATATTTAATCGTCCACTTGCGGCGTTTGCGGCCATCGGCAGCGAACTGCACCGGCCCGATTTCGGGCTTGGGTGCTGGCTTTTTAGGTGCCGGTTTGGGTGCGCTCGAAATGACTTCAGACATTGGTTCCCCCGGATTTCACCAGCGCCACGAGGCGCTCATGCGTATATTCAGCATCAATTGCCGCCATGGCCTTGTCAGCTTCGGCTTCCAATTCGTCCGATACTGGCGTTGGCTCGCCTTTGCGCCACTCTTCCAAATATGCGCCACTTTCGGCGGCACCCGTGCGCATGGCCGCCATATCAATCGCTTCCGTGAAGCGCAGCGGCAGCTCGCGCTTGGCGCTGGTGCGGCCTTTTTTGACAATAACTTGCGCCGGAATATCGCGCCAGAAAACGATTATGAGATCAGCCATGGTAACTCCAATTGATAATGAAAGTGCAGGGGATAAGGATTTTGAGCTAGTTGCGCCACGACGCCGTTGCCCCAAAAAGCGACGCCTATATGCGACATGTATATGCGACATGCAATAAAGTTTGGAAATAGGCGAGGGACGGTTCAGAAAAATTTATGCATATGATGCGTTGCTGTGCCAATGACTGTGGCAAACGCACATAGAAAACCGGAGCCAATTGCAAGACCCGCCAGCAATAGTAAGCCATCACGTTCTGTCAGCGACAGGCCCATGAGTACCATGGCGAAGGCTGGAACCCAGTTTGCACCAGGGATCGGCAGAATCACCAGAATGGAGAGAAGGGCACAAAGGACACCCACGATACGCTCGCCAACGGTTGCCGAAAATGGCCAATAGCGCGGACGGATATATTGTTCCATTTTTCTCAAGCGCGGGGTTACTTGAGCAATAAGGCTTTGAAACCGTTCGGCTGAAATGGGGC
>JANPBE010000400.1:0-2962 GCA_031430295.1 Phyllobacterium sp. | reverse complement strand
AAGACGTCGGTGGAGATCACCCACCACCTGAGCTTCAGCGGCGGTTCAGCAAGTGCTGCGGGTATTGGTTCACATTTGTTTTGGCGCAATCCGGATGCCGGTCTCATCGGTGCTTACGGCCACTATGTAAGGTTGTCGGATAGCGGCGCGAGCCTGAGCACAGTGCGCCTCGGCGCGGAGGCCGAAGCTTATCTCGACCAAGTGTCGTTGGAAGGTTTTGTGGGCGCGGACATCACGCGCTTCAGTGTAGGCGGCCACAAGTCAACTGCCAGCGTGGATTTCACGGCAGCCTATTATTTCACGGATAATTTCCGCGCGCAGGCTGGCGTTTCGCATTCGTTTGATAAGACGCTCGGCAAGATAGGCATGGAAGCGATGCTGCCGCTGGCGGCAAATAACGTCGCGCTTTATGCAGACGGTGCGTTTGGCAATCACATAACCAAAATCAGCACCGGCGTTCGCATTTACTTCGGCGAGAGCGGCAAGTCGCTTAAGGCCCGCCATCGTGAAGATGATCCAAAGGCACGTTTGTTTGATTTGTATGCCATTAGCGGTTTGGCTCCGGACAAGACTGTGACGCCTCCAGGTGGCGGCGGCTGTGAGACTGGCTTCCATCCGACCGAAGGCTGTGGTTGCCAGCCTGATTTCAATCCCACTTAAATTGGTGGTGTGAGGTCATCTTCATCGGCGTAGTGTTAGGTTTATGACAAAAAAGCGTGCCGTGTTGGCGTGGGAATGCGGTGCTGGGCGCGGTCATGTGACGAAACTGAAAATGGTCGCGCAGGCTTTGCGCGGTCATTTTGATTATTATGCGGTGCTTCACCAAATGGCGGTGGCCCATGAAGTGGAAGACATTTGCGACGCGGTGTTTCCGTGCGAAAGTCTTCCCATACTCCAAGCAGAGATTGAAGCGCGGCGCGGGCACAATGCGGCGACTTGGGCTGAATATTTAGCGCAGCGCGGCTTTTGCGATGCGGAATTTTTGAAGACACGAGTTGAAGCGTGGCGCAAGGCGCTGACGCTGTTTGAAGCCGATGTGCTGATAGCCGACTATGCCCCCGCTGCAATGCTGGCGGCGCGGACATTGGGCATCCCGACGATTGTTGTGGGCACGGGCTATGGCATACCTCCGAGCGAGGCGGATGAGTTTACTATTTTCATTCCGGAATATGCACATAGACACATCAGCGAAGCGGTGATGCTTGCCGCCATGAATGAGGCGCTGACGTCATTTGGTGCTGCGCCGCTGACCCGTGCGCCGGAACTTTATGATGTTGCCGCGCAACTGGTGACAACACTGCCGGAATTAGACCCCTATCAAGAGCGGCCAAAGGGCCGCCTGCCAAGCGGCGACGACGTTTCGTCCTTCGTATCCGATGGTTCGGGCGATGAAGTGTTCATCTATTTTTCGACCAGCGAGCGGCAAAATGCGGCGCTGATGCAAGCTGTGAAACGGATTGGCCTGCCAACGCGGGCGTTTATGCCGGGAGCCAGCGATGCGGAGCTCGCAGAGATGGCGGCGGCGGGTGTTGTCATTGAGCGCAGGCCGGTGCCGGTGGATTTGCTGGCAAAGCGCACGCGGCTGATGGTTCATGCAGGGCAGCATGGTATTTTGAATTTGGCGCTGGCGGCGGGCATAGCACAGTTGGCCGTGCCGCAGCATTTGGAGCATACATTTCATGCCAAGCGGGCCGAACGACTAGGCGTTCTGAAAATTGTGCAGCCGCGTGATGTGTTAGTTGAGACGTTCGTGGCGTTGGTGCGCGAGCTCTATGACGACCGCGCGATGCACAGTAAGGCGCAGGCGTTTGCCGCCGAAAAGCGCGATTTTTACCAGCAGGACATCAGTGCCTTAATCCGCGATAAGTGCCGCTCGTTATTTTAGTCAACCAAGCATATTGTTTCGCGGAACTTGCCATTAGCTGTTTTGGTTATTTCTGTGACGGCAGTAATAGTGAGGTTGATCGGAAAGCCGAGACCCAGCTCAAGCCTTGATTTCAAACCAGCATAATCCGGCTGTTGAACTGGATCCAGCGGGACATATTTGAACTCGATTTCGTGAATGCTATGCTGGATCATCTGCCACTGCGCGACGGCGATATGCGGAGCCAGCTCTTGGTGCGGCAGGCGGGCGATGACGCGGCTGCCTGAGGGCGTTAGAAACATATCGCGCTGTCGCCCGACGATTTTGCTGAGCGAAGGCAGGCCGCGCCCGCAGGGGCAGGGCATTAGCGGCACTTCTGCCATGTCGCCTTGATCGTAGCGGATGAGGGGCAGGGCGAAGTTATACAAAGGGGTGACTATGACGCGCCCGGTCTCGCCCGGACTGCACGGCGTGCCGTCTTCGCGCAGCACTTCAACATAGTTCATTTCAGACGCGATGTGGTGGTGGTGCGAGGCGGCGCAGCGCACGGCGATGCCGCCGGCTTCCTCGCTGGCATAATTGTCAAACACAGGCACGCCGAGCTTTTCCTTGATGAGTGCCTCAAGGTCATCGTGCAGTGCTTCCGAATAGCAAAAAACGGCTTTTAGATTGATTGCCCAGTCAAAGTTTTGCGACTCCCTAATGATGCCGGAAACGGTGTTGGGCATGGCGTGTAGATAGTGCGGCTTCGCCACCGCCAACTCAGCTAAAATGAGCGATACGGGATTTCGTGCGTCAACTTGGATGCGTTGCCCCGCGCCGCCAAGAGACGACCATGACGGGCGAATGATAGGCTTTGTACTGACAGCGGAGTTTGACGGGCCGGGGATGAGGCCGAAAAATGACAAGTCGCGGTCGGCATCGGCCCAGTCAAACATGCGCTCCATCAGCGCGTGCGAGGCGTGGACCATCAATTGGCTTTTGACGAATTCAATTGGTCTGCCCGTCGAGCCGGACGTTGCGTACTGAATGATGGCACCGGTTTGCGGCGGCACTTCACGGGCGCGGTACAACGATTGATGATCTTGAAGGTCAGCG
>JANPBE010000399.1:0-1181 GCA_031430295.1 Phyllobacterium sp. | reverse complement strand
TTTTTTCAGCATGGCAAATCAACTTAATTTTATACGACGGCTTGGTCAAAAAAACTCAAGATATAAAATATAATTGTTTGTATTCAATTACTTGGTTTCACATGACTGGTCTTGGATTATTCCAAAAATATTCCAAAATTCTCATTTGAGGGTGTAAAGAACAGATTTCGCACTGCATCATTTTTTCGAGACTCAAAATAAATTGACTTGAAACGTTGCAGAGTCTTTTTTTTTCGATTAGGCTTTTGAAGATAACGTTTTCAAGGGAGGAACTGTAATGCGTTATAAATCACTATTGGCCGGTCTGGCTGCAGGCGTTGCACTACAATTTGGTGGCGTCGCTTTCGCTACTGATATCGAAGTTACACATTGGTGGACATCCGGCGGCGAGGCTGCTGCTGTTGCTGAATTTGCCAAAGCTGTTGATGCTTCTGGCGATAAATGGGTTGATGGCGCGATTGCCGGTTCGGGCGACGTTGCCCGTCCAATTATTATCTCGCGCATTCTCGGTGGCAACCCGATGGGTGCTACCCAGTTGAACCCGGGTAAAGATGCTGACGATCTCATTAAGGCAGGTTTGCTTGAAGACATCACAGATGTTGCAACAGCTGGCGACTGGGCAAAGATTTTGCGTCCGGCATCTCAGCTCGCAAGCTGCACCGTTGACGGCAAAGTTTACTGTGTTCCAGTAAATCTGCATTCCGCTCAATGGATGTGGACTAACCGCAAGGTTTATGAAGATGCAGGCATTGCGCCTCCACAGAACTGGGCGGAATTTGTTGCTGCCGCTCCTAAGCTCCAGGAAAAGGGCATTCAGCCTTTGTCCATGGCCCAAGGTTGGCCAGTTGGCCTGATGGTGAACGACGTTCTTGTGGCTCTTGCTGGCGTTGACAACTTCGTGAAGGTTTACAAGGATCGCGACCTAACACTCGCTGGTGGTCCAGAATTCGGCAAGGTATTTGATGCACTTGCTGCTGTTCGTCAGTTTGTACCAGCAGACAAAATGGTTCCACAGTGGAACGAAGCTGTTGCCTTGGTTATTCAGGGCAAGGCTGGCGCGAACATTATGGGTGACTGGGCTGGTGGCGAATTTGCTGTGGCCAACATGGTTGCCGGTAAAGACTACGACTGTCTGCCAGGTCTGGGTGTAACCCCGGTTCTGAACACAGGCGGCGACGTGT
>JANPBE010000398.1:0-1991 GCA_031430295.1 Phyllobacterium sp. | reverse complement strand
GACCTTGATATCTGACACCAAATTTACACTGAGGAAAAATTCAAATGGCATGTGTATTCATTCAAGTTCAGTGCAAACCGGGCACGGCATATGACGTCGCCAATGCGCTATACGAGCGTGAGTTTGCGTCCGAAATATACTCCACAAGCGGCGAGTTTGACCTCATGTTAAAGGTCTATATTGACGCTGCCGAGGACGTTGGCAAATATATAAACAGCAAAATTGGCGATATTGACGGCATCACCCGCACGTTCACAACCATGACCTTCAAGGCGTTTTGAAACGTTAAGCGGCCTGTAATCGCAGCGCATGTTTACGCCCATTTTCGCGAACAGATTCCAAATATACCGAGCGCAAAAGCGCAACCAGATCATCATTGCCATGGGCAAAGGCCGGCGTTGCGCGGGCTGCATCATAGCGCTCAAGCATGATACGCGAGACTTCTTGGGGACCAGCGATAAGCTTACCATTTGCAATGGAACGCCATGTTTCCAAGCCGAGCGTCAAGACGCCAGCCACGCTATCGGTGAAGCCGCATTGATGGAAAAGCGATGCCAATATTGCCGGACGACCATTGGCAAGTTGTGCTTTAATGCGATCTTCGGTCTGACCCGAAAGAGCAGAAACGATTGTCGCGAAGAAACCAATTTTGCCGTTAATCAAAACACGAAGCACGAAGCTAGTTGTAAGTTCGCCGCGCAGGCGAAGATGTTCTACAAGCGCCGGATGCTCCAAAGCTGGGGAGTCATCAATCAAGTCAAGACAAGCCCGAACACAAGCTTCACCGGTGACACGTTGTGCACGGAATTTGCCCATCAAAGCCATTACCATAGGCATGTCGCGCAGCGCTTCACTCAATTTCACCACCAATGAGTGACGGGCATCAGTTGGCAAACGCGGGTCCGCCAAAAGCAACGAACGCATTTCGGCTTCGTGCCCAAAACGGTCCACCAAACGGCGCAGACTGAGCCCTGCAATGTTTGCACCAGCATTGGTCAATATCATGTGGCAAGCTTCTTGGCAGGCAACCTCAGCAATCGCTGCGCAAAGCGAAAATGATAGCTGCGCACGCATGGCAATAGCGCATTGCACTTGGTCACCACCAAGAGCCACACGGTCAATCAAATCTGTATCGCCCATCAGCGGCGAGCGCACCAAAATGATACTGGCCACTTGCGGCTGGTCACACGCCAATGCGGTCACAATCTGGATGGGCGCCAGCGTGCTTGTTGACAAGGCTTCTGCAAGCGCAAAGCGAACATTGGGAGACGGATCATCGAGCAACACAGTGAGCGCAGCTTCCGCCGCACACCGTTCTTCGAACTCCAACGGGGATTGCAAATAGGCACGCGCCAATGCGCCTGCTGCGGCTTCCCGCTCAGACGCGCGGGCGCTTTCCACCCACTTCAAAAACTGTTCGATGATCATTTACGCCACCACTCACACCACGATGGCTAACCTATACACCTCAAATAGTTTACGATCGGTTCACCATGTTTGTAAATTATTTAGCCAACCCATGGGCCCGCATACTCGCTCAGAACCTTCGATACTTCAGGTCGTGGACGGTCTGGAACTGATACATCACATGTCCCGATATGCACAAACCCAACCGCCTTTTCTTCGGGCGCGAGTCCCAAAAACGCACGGCTAGGTGCATCGTCGGCATACCAATTCGAAACCCAGTTTGCGCCATAGCCATAAGCATGTGCCGCCAGAACCAGCGCAAAAGCGGCATTGCTTGCAGAAAGAAACTTCTCCCAATCCGGAACACGGGGATGTTCACGCGGCACATAAACCACACCAACAACAAGCGGAGCTCGGGTGAAGCGCGTGCGCTCTTGGGTCTCGCGCTGCGGCGTAATTGAGCCCTCAACCTCTTCAATACGGCGCGCGAAAAACTCGCCAATATCCACGCAGGCTTGTCCGCGATAGGCAATAAACCGCCACGGTTCCAAAAGCCCATGATCCGGCACACGCGCCGCGATTTT
>JANPBE010000397.1:0-4363 GCA_031430295.1 Phyllobacterium sp. | reverse complement strand
GGGGGATGTGGTGGCACGGCGAAGCCGTGACGGTGAGGGGGCCCTTGGCCACAGGCGCAATGCAATGATAAATCATCTCCCCACCACCGCCGCCGAAATCCGCGACATCATCCTCGCCGCCACTGAAACCGGCGAGACGTTGGAAATTTTTGGGCAGGGCTCCAAAAAGCGCATTGGCAGGCTGGTGACGGCTGATAATAAGCTCGATCTTTCAAAGCTGTCCGGCGTGAATTTCTACGAACCAGACGAGCTTGTCATTTCGCTCAAAGCCGGAATGCCGATTGCGGAAGTGGAAGCGCTGCTCGCCACCAAAGGCCAGCAACTGGCATTCGAGCCGCTGGACTATGCCAATGTGCTGGCGCAGGTTCCGGGCAAAGGCACTATCGGCGGAGTTTTGGCCACCAATGCGTCAGGCCCGCGACGCCTTAAAGCGGGCGCAGCGCGGGATCATATTTTGGGTATCGAGGCCGTGTCCGGTCGCGGCGAATTGTTCAAATCCGGCGGGCGGGTGATGAAGAACGTCACGGGTTATGACTTGTCCAAGGGCATGGCCGGCTCATGGGGCACGCTGGCGGTGCTAACGGATGTGATTTTCAAAGTGCTGCCCGCTGCCGAAACCGAGCAGACATTGGTGCTGATAGGTCTGGATGACGAGGCCGCAACGGTCGCCATGGCTGTCGCGATGGGCTCAAACGCCGAAGTCTCCTCCGCCGCGCACTTGCCGATTACGGTGGTTGGCAAGGTTATCGACGGCGCATTGTCCGCTGAGCCAGCCACGCTGCTGCGTATAGAAGGCTTTGCCAAATCAGTCGCGTACCGCATTGAAAAACTGCGCACGCTGTTGGGCATCAAAGCGGATATTTTGCCTGAGGATTTATCGCGCAAACTCTGGCGCGAAGTGCGCGATTGCGTGCCATTCGCCGACCACACCAACCGCCCGCTATGGCGCGTCTCCGTGCCCCCGATGAGCGGCCACGCCATCGTTGCTGACATCAGATTGAAGGCGGGCGTGGACGCGTTCTACGATTGGCAAGGCGGACTGATCTGGATGCGCATGGAAAGCGGGCCGGAGGCCGGACCGCTGCGCGCGCTCATTAAAAAACACGGCGGCGGCCACGCCACGCTCATCCGCGCCTACGAACATCACCGCCAATCAACCCCCGTTTTCCAGCCCCAACCGCCAGCGCTGGCTGCGCTCTCGCAACGGCTGAAAGAGCAGTTTGATCCGCTGGGAATTTTGAATCCGAGAAGGATGGTCTAATGCAAACATCTTTCACTCTTGCCCAGCTTGCTAACCCCGCCACGGCGGAGGCGGAGTCCATACTGCGCTCTTGCGTGCATTGCGGTTTTTGTACCGCGACATGCCCGACCTATGTGACACTCGGCAATGAGCTGGATAGTCCGCGCGGGCGGATTTATCTCATAAAAGACATGCTGGAAAACGACCGTCCGGCGGACAAGGTGACAGTCACGCACATCGACCGCTGCCTGTCTTGTTTGGCCTGCATGACGACCTGTCCTTCCGGCGTGAACTATATGCACCTAGTGGACCACGCCCGCGAGCACATCGAAAAAACCTATCGTCGCCCGCTCATAGACCGCCTCATCCGCGCCACGTTGGCTGCCGTCTTGCCCTATCCGAACCGCTTCAAAGCGGCGCTGAAACTGGCAAATTTTGGCCGCCCGTTTATCTCTACGTTTGAAAAAGTCTCGACCCTAAAGCCACTGGCAGCAATGCTGAAACTTGCCCCGAAAACGCTGCCCACTGCCGCGTCGCTCATCGCCGTTAAACTCCAAAAACCAATCGCCCGCGTCGCCATTCTCGGCGGCTGCGCGCAGTCGGTTTTGGACCCCGGTATCAACGCCACCACGCTGCGGTTGCTCAACCGGCTAAACATTGAGGTGGTGAACCCTAAGGGTGAGGGCTGTTGCGGGGCACTAACCCAGCATATGGGCAAGCATGACGCCGCGCTGGCGTTCGCCAGAAACAATGTCGATGCGTGGACGCGCGAGATCGAAAACGGCGGGCTGGATACGATCATCATCACCACATCCGGCTGCGGCACGACGATCAAAGACTATGGCCATATGTTGCGCTTGGATGAGGCCTACCGCGACAAGGCTGCAAAAGTTTCTGCACTGGCCAAAGATATCACTGAGTTCCTAAACGAAATTGAGTTGCCCGCACCAAAGTTCAAGGCGGGCGTCACCGTCGCCTACCATTCCGCCTGTTCGCTGCAACACGGCCAGAAAGTGACCAAAGCGCCAAAGGATTTGCTCACCAAAGCGGGTTTCGTGGTGAAAGAGCCAGCCGAAGGCCATCTTTGCTGTGGCTCGGCAGGCACGTATAATATCATGCAATCCGAAATCGCCACGCAACTGCGCGACCGAAAGGTGAAAAACATCAAGGCCACCGGCGCGGTGATAATCGCCGCCGGAAACCTAGGCTGCATGAAGCAAATCGGCGCGGCGACAAACATTCCCATCGTGCATACTGTGGAGTTGCTGGACTGGGCCTATGGCGGCGAGAAGCCCGCCAATCTTAAATAAAAAAGCGGCGCTGTTGTCAGCGCCGCTTCTTATGTGAGGCTAATTTGGTTTTTACTTGTGCCCCACGCCCCTAACTAAAAATTACTGCACGATAACTTTTGTGCCCACGCCCACGCGTTCATACAAATCCGTCACATCTTCATTGCGCATACGAATGCAGCCGGATGATACATTGTGGCCGATGGTCCACGGCTGGTTCGTGCCATGAATGCGGTATTGCGTTGCGCCCAAATACATCGCGCGTGCGCCAAGCGGATTGTTCGGCCCGCCATCCATATGGTCGGGCAGAATGCGGCCTTCTTTGGCACGCACGCGGATTTTCATTTCCTGCGGCGGTGTCCAGTCTGGCCATTCGGCCTTGCGGGTAATTTTATGCGTGCCGGACCATTCAAAGCCCGGCTTGCCCACGCCCACGCCATAGCGCCGCGCTTGGCCATTGCCCTCTACCAAAAACAAGAAGCGCTGGCCCGTATCTATAACGATTGTGCCCGCCGGTTCGCCGCCATCATAGGCCACTTCTTGCGGTAAAAACTGCGCTTCAATTTCGCGCGATTGCTTTTCTGTGATGTGGCCCGGCACGGTTAATGCCGCTTGCTGTACCAGTGGTTCGGGCAGAGTGCGCTCCGGCGCGATCTGCACGATGCCGCTACTAAACTGCGGTTCAATCGTAACCTTGGTGCGCTTCTGGCGTGTCGTTGTCGCACCAATCACGATGACATCATCTGACGGCTGACCGAGGATCACAGTGTCCGGCGAGGTCTGCCGCGCCTTGCGCATTTTCAGTGGCGCAGGCATTTCGCGAAGCTGCATCACCCACGGCGCGGAAAGGTCCGGCGAGACGATGATGGCAGGATTATTGCCATAGCGATCCGTCGCCAGCGTCGGCATAGTGAGCAGTGAATAGGCCGAAAGACCGGCCAAAAGTGCAGTGGAAATTTTACTCATAACAGGCGTACCTCGAACATTTCGCCACAGATAAATTCAGGCCTCAAGCTGGCCTATGTCAGCAGTGTCGTGGAAAGATGAAGACAAATGGTGAATGAAATTTCATAAAATGCGATTCGTGACGTAAACCATTTGGTATGGTTACGCGCTGGTTTGCGTGCATAGTTAAGGAAGTATAAAATGGCATTGGCGAGCGGTTTAATTGAAGGTTCAGACGGCAAAATCCGCTGCTGGTGGCCGGGCGCAGACGTTGAATACCTACGCTACCACGATGAGGAGTGGGGCAATGCCGTTACCAATGATACGCGGCTGTTCGAGAAAATATGCCTTGAAGGGTTTCAGTCCGGCCTGTCGTGGCTGACGATATTAAGAAAGCGCGACAACTTCCGCGCCGCTTTTGCGGAGTTTGATTTTCATAAAGTCGCCAAGTTTGACGATGCCGATTTTGAGCGGCTGGTGCACGACGCAGGCATTGTGCGCCATCGCGGCAAGATCGTTTCCACCATCAACAATGCCAATCGCGCCATTGAGTTGGAAAAGGAATTCGGCTCGCTCAACGCCTATTTCTGGAGCCATGAGCCGCCTGCCCATGAGCGCAACTTTACCTGCGATTTTGCCACGCTGACATCGCAGCCCACCAGCGCCGCCTCCACGCGGCTGTCGAAAGATTTGAAAAAACGCGGCTGGAGTTTTGTCGGTCCGACAACTTGCTATGCCTTCATGCAGGCCATGGGGCTGGTGAACGATCATGTCGAAGGCTGCCATTGCCGCGCACCGCTGCTCGCCAAGAGGGCCGCCCATGTCTAATCTCGCAACGCTTGAACCCGCACTGGCGGCTCAATTTGCACCGTTGCGCCAGCTGATTCTG
>JANPBE010000396.1:0-1751 GCA_031430295.1 Phyllobacterium sp. | reverse complement strand
GTCGCAGGCGGGCTGGCAGTCAACGCGCACGGTTATTTGCGGCTAACCTACGACGTCGATCTGGTCGTTCAGCTCAACCGGGAAAATATTCTGGCTGCATTCGAGGCGCTGGCAAAGTTAGGTTACCGGCCCTCGGTGCCGGTGACGGGCGTTCAGTTCGCGGATGCCCGGCAGCGCAAAGACTGGATCAAAAACAAACACATGCAGGTGCTGAATTTTTACAATGCAAAACACCAACAAATGCCGGTGGCAACCCAAACGCCGCCACCGTATCATCTATCGACTTCGACAATGCCTTGGACAAAAGCACAACGGCGGTGAGCGCGACCAACAGCAAGCCAAGCGTTATCAGCGATGTTTTGTTGGATGGCATATCCTTTGCGCTAATGGCGTCATCATAGTCCGCCTCTTTCATAATAAAATAATCGCGGTGGCCTACCGTCTGTACAAAGACAAATGTCGCATAAAGCACCAGCGATGCAACACCGATGACAACCATCTGCACCGTTGAATAAAACGGGCCGGGCGCTGTAAGCACATGGTTAGGCAATACTAACGCAATCACCGCCAGCGTTCCCAGCACAGCCAGCGCCGACGACGCGCCTTTGATCTGAAATTCCTGCTCATGGTGAAGGCGGGCGCCAAGCACCATGCAAAGGCCAATCACGCCGTTCATCACAATCATCACCGCCGAAAACACCGTATCGCGCGCCACCGTCATGCTGCCCGGAGACTCCGAAGCCATGATCGAAACGATCAATCCGATTTCGATGATCGTTACGGCAATGGCGAGGAGAATAGACCCATAAGGCTCGCCCAGCCGCACTGCCAAAAGTTCGGCATGATGCACCGAAGCGAACACACAAGCACCCAAAAGCACCGTCGCCGCCAATAAAACAGCCACATGATCCGCAGGAACCACGCCGCCGAATTTCAAAGCCAGCAACACGCACGCCAACAGTGGCGCAACCCATGACCACGCAGGAATGCTGTTGTGATTGGTGTGTGCCATTTTCCCTCGCCTGTCTGCCAGCCTCTCATTTGTGACCGAAGACAGCAAAAATCAAGATAACATCCGAAGACTAACCACTGGGTTTGAAATTAAAGTCGTTCCGCCAACTAGGGTCCGAGCAAGGTAGCAGGCTGGGGGGTCTCACTCCCCCATCGCGATCAAACTCGCGTTCCCGCCCGCCGCTGCCGTGTTCACGCTCACCACTTGCTCCAGTGCAAAGCGCAGCAAATAGTGCGGGCCGCCGGCTTTAAAGCCTGTGCCGGAAAGGCCGGAGCCGCCGAAGGGTTGCGTGCCGACGACCGCGCCGATGATGTTGCGGTTGACATAGACATTGCCGACATCCAGCCGGTCGATCACATGGCGCACGGTTTCTTCGATGCGGGTGTGGATGCCCAGCGTCAGGCCAAAGCCGCTGGCAGCAATGCTGTCCAGCACCTTGTCCAGCCCGCCCGCCTTATAGCGCACCACATGCAAGATCGGCCCGAAGATTTCGCGTGTCAGCGCCTCGGCGCTTTTCAGTTCCACAATATGCGGCCCGAAGAAATGGCCCGTGGTGGGCGCACTCGCCGCATAACGCACGGTTTGCGTTTTGCGCATGTCCGCCACATGGCCGTTCAGCATCGCCAGCTGGTCAGCATCAATGACCGGGCCAATATCCGTATTGGTAAGACTTGGATCACCAATGTTAAGTTCGCGCGCCGCGCCCTCAATCATGGTCAGCATCCGGTCGGCCACATCC
>JANPBE010000395.1:0-4973 GCA_031430295.1 Phyllobacterium sp. | reverse complement strand
GGCACGCATGGGCGAAGCCCGCGTGTCGTTGCCGGGCGGCTGCGCCATCGGCACACGCCCTGTGGACCTGTTTATTGAAGGCCTTGCTGCGCTTGGCGCGAAGATTGATATTGAAGACGGCTATGTTGTCACCAAGGCTCCAAAAGGCGGCCTTATCGGCAATAAATATGTTTTCCCGAAAGTTTCCGTCGGTGCAACGCATGTGATGTTGATGGCCGCCGCCTTGGCACGCGGCGAAACCGTGCTTGAAAATGCAGCGATGGAGCCAGAGGTCGTAAACCTCGCGGATTGCCTCAATGCCATGGGCGCTAAGATTTCTGGCGCGGGCACACCCACCATCAGTATCCAAGGCGTTACGCATCTGTCAGGCGCGCGCCATCGCATCATTCCAGATCGTATTGAAACCGGCACCTATGCCATGGCCGTTGCCATGACCGGCGGCGATGTGTTGCTCGAAGGCGCAAAGCCCGAATTTTTGCAGGCAGCGCTGGATATTTTGGCACAAACTGGCGTCGAAATCACCGCAACCGAAACCGGCATCCGCGTGAAGCGCAATGGTCATTCCATTGATCCGGTTGATGTGCGCACCGCGCCATTCCCTGCCTTCCCGACAGATTTGCAGGCGCAGTTTATGGGTCTGATGACCAAGGCAAACGGCACGTCGCATATCACAGAAACCATCTTTGAAAACCGCTTCATGCATGTTCAGGAATTGGCGCGTCTTGGCGCAAAGATCTCCCTGTCTGGCCAAACTGCGACAGTCGAAGGCGTTGATCGTCTTAAGGGTGCACCTGTTATGGCGACAGATTTGCGTGCGTCATCGGCGCTTATTATCGCAGGTCTCGTTGCAGAAGGCGAAACATCCGTCAGCCGCATTTATCATCTCGACCGTGGCTTTGAGCATTTGGAAGAGAAGCTTTCGGCTTGCGGCGCAAATATCGAACGCATCACTGGTTCTTGAGGTGTCTGCGTTGCACAACAGCGCGGCGCAACCTAACTATACTGAAATAACTCTGGATTGTTAGGTTGAACTTAAATGAATGTTTTGAAACTAGCGGCTCTCGATAGCGAAGATTTGACGGTTATTTCCGCCTGCTGTCAGGATGCGGTGCTAAAAATCGGCGAAATCAACGTTTTGCCGAACGAAAAGCGCCTCGTTCTGCCGCTCAATCGCTACGCATGGGAAAAGAATGGCCAGCGCTTGACGGTACCAGAGCGCCGCCGTGCCGTGCTGCATTTTGATCGCGTTTTGTCGGTGCAATCCAGCGGCATTGATCGCAAGAAGCCGGATGAAGTGCTTTCCTTGCTCACAGTGCGCTTTGTCGAAAGTGATGCGCCGTCTGGCACCATAGAGCTGGTTTTCGCGGGTGAGGCGATGTTGCGCATTTCGGTTGAATGTATTGAGGTGCAATTGTCCGATCTTGGCGCTACATGGGCGGCGAAAGCCACGCCAAAGCACGGCGTTTAGTAACGGGGAAAACTAAATGGCAATGCGCCTGAACATCGGTTCGTCCAATTTTGAGCAAGAATTTGCGGCATTCCTCTCCACCAAACGCGAAGTCTCCGAAGATGTGGACGCAACAGTGCGCGCCATTATCAAAGACATGCGCGAGCGCGGCGATGCAGCGCTCATCGATTATACCGCCAAGTTTGACCGCTTAACTCTTACGCCTGAAACATTGCGCGTTACCAGCGAAGAGATTGACGCTGCCGTCGCAGCCGCTGATCCCCAAGTGGTCAAGGCGCTAGAACTGGCGCGGGACCGCATCTACAGCCACCATGCCCGCCAAATGCCTAAAGACGATCGCTACACGGATGCGCTGGGCGTAGAGCTCGGCTCGCGCTGGACGGCGATTGAAGCCGTTGGTCTTTATGTGCCGGGCGGCACGGCAAGTTACCCTAGCTCTGTGTTGATGAATGCCGTGCCGGCACAAGTGGCTGGCGTGCCGCGCATTGTCATGGTGGTGCCATCGCCCGATGGAAAATTAAACCCGCTGGTGTTGGTCGCAGCGCGGCTTGCAGGCGTGTCTGAAATTTACCGTATCGGCGGCGCGCAGGCCATCGCCGCTCTGGCTTACGGGACGGCAACAATTGCGCCAGTCGCCAAAATTGTCGGCCCCGGCAATGCGTTCGTTGCCGCTGCCAAGCGTCAAGTGTTCGGCACTGTTGGCATAGATATGATCGCCGGACCTTCCGAAGTGCTGGTTATAGCCGACAAAGACAATAATCCGGATTGGATTGCCGCTGACCTATTGGCACAGGCAGAGCATGATGCTGCGGCTCAATCCATCCTTATTACGGATCATGTCTCCTTCGCTGATGAGGTTGAAGCCGCCGTCATTTCGCAGATCAAAACGCTGCTCCGTGGTGTCATCGCCGCGCAAAGCTGGGCGGATTTCGGCGCGATCATCATGGTGGATAATATCGAGCAAAGCATCCCACTGGCCAACCGCATTGCCGCCGAACATTTGGAAATAGCAACGGTAGATCCCGAAGGTTTGTTTGAAAAGATCACCAACGCGGGCGCAGTGTTCTTGGGTAAGCACACGCCGGAAGTTATCGGCGATTATGTTGGCGGGTCTAATCATGTGCTGCCAACAGCACGTTCGGCTCGTTTTTCATCGGGCCTTTCGGTGCTGGAGTTTGTAAAGCGCACGTCAATCTTGAAACTTGGTGCCGATCAGTTGCGGGCGCTTGGTCCAGCGGCTATGACATTAGCAAGTGTTGAAGGATTGGATGCCCACAGACGGTCTGTTGGCATCCGGCTAAACCTTGGGGATGGCGATGGGGTCTGAGCGCATCAATGCGCGGCTAAGCGATGTATCGCTGGATAGTTCCATCGGTCGCTCAACGCCCGATGTCGAGCACGAGCGTGCTGTGGCTATTTATGATCTCATTGAGGAAAACAGCTTTTTCCCCATAGGCGATGAAGAGCAGGGCCCCTACAAGCTGAAATTATCGCTTGTCGAAACGCGGCTGGTGCTCACCGTCACGCGCCAGGATGATGCGCCGGTTATCACGCATATCCTCTCGCTCACGCCGTTTCGTCGCATAGTGAAAGACTATTTTCTCATTTGTGAAAGCTATTATGAGGCCATCCGCACCTCCGCGCCAAGCCAAATTGAGGCGATTGATATGGGGCGACGCGGGCTGCATAATGAAGGCTCACAAACATTGATGGACCGCCTGTCCGGCAAGATTGAGGTGGATTTTGATACCGCCCGCCGGCTTTTCACGCTCATATGCGTGCTACATTGGCGGGGTTAAGGGTATTGAGCGAGGCTGCGTCTAAATCCATACTGTTTCTTTGCGGCATGAACGCTATCCGCTCGCCTATGGCCGAATCCATCGCCAAGTCGCTGCTGCCGCAAAATCAATATGTCGCGTCAGCTGGCGTCTATAAGGGGCAAAGCGACCCTTTCGTCGGCGTCGTGCTGTCTGAGATCGGACTAAACGCGCCGGACCGCACGCCGCACACGCTGGATGAGCTGGAAGATGATTATTTCGACGTCATCATCACGCTGGCACCCGAAGCGCATCATCGCGCTTTGGAACTAACCCGTTCGCAGGCCGTTGAGGTTGAATATTGGCCCATCAACGATCCGTCGGTTGCTACAGGCACGCGCGAGCAGATATTGGATGCCTATCGCGATGTGCGCAATACTCTGGAAAAGCGCATTCGCAGACGGTTTTTGTCTCAAACCTGACCGCAAATTTCTAAGGTTCACAAATAGGAACTAATCATATAGGTTCCGCCCAAATTCACTGGTGGCCGAGGCACTTGCGCCGCCGGATTTTAGCAAAGCAAAGGTATTAAATGGCTAAGGAAGAAGTCCTGGAATTTCCGGGCGTAGTAACAGAATTACTCCCGAACGCGATGTTCCGCGTCAAGCTCGAAAACGAGCATGAAATAATCGCCCACACCGCTGGCCGTATGCGCAAGAACCGCATTCGCGTTCTGGCAGGTGATAAAATTCTTGTTGAAATGACTCCTTATGACCTGTCCAAAGGTCGTATCACATATCGCTTCAAGTAAGTAACGGTTAGGGCCAAGCTATGAGCGCGTTGCAAAAGCTTATCTTGGCGTCAGGTTCGCCGCGCCGTGTCGAACTTCTCGGCCAAGCTGGTATCGAGCCGGATTTACTTTATCCGGCAGGCATCGACGAGACGCCGCTACGGGCAGAACATCCTCGCTCGCTGGCAAAACGCCTTGCGCGGGAAAAGGCCGAAAAGGCTGTGCAAGGCCTTAGCGCTGACCCTGAAAACAAGGGTGCGTATATTCTCTCTGCCGACACAGTCGTCAGTGTTGGCCGTCGTATTTTGCCAAAAGCCGAGCTGATGGACGAGGCAAATTATTGCCTGCGCCTGCTGTCCGGCCGTGCGCACCATGTTTACACGGGTGTCTGTCTCGTCACGCCAAACGGCAAGTATCGCCAAACCTTGGTGGAAACCAAAGTGCGGTTCAAACGCCTGTCGTCCGAAGAATTGGATAGCTATCTGGCTTCCGGTGAATGGCGGGGCAAAGCGGGCGCTTACGCCATCCAAGGACTGGCAGGCACGTTTGTGGTCAAATTGGTCGGCTCCTACACCAATGTTGTTGGCCTGCCGCTTTATGAAACTGTTAGCTTACTTACTGGCGAAGGCTTCAACGTGCGCTTCAAATGGCTGTCTGCAACGGTATAACCATGAGTGACGATACCGCCGAAGTCATCCCCATCCGCGCGCCGCGACCGTGTCCTGAGTGCAAGCATCTGTCCTCGCGTGAGCATTACCCATTCTGTTCGCGCCGCTGCCGCGAGGTGGATTTAAATCGTTGGCTCTCCGGCGCATACGTTATTCCCGCCAAAGATAGCGAAGACGAAGAGCCGCTTGCTCTGAGTGAACGCGAAGACAGTTGATTAAATCTCTTTTCAAGCGGACCTGTTAGGCTGTGCCAACAGAAAATAGAGCGCCGATTAGAAACCAGTCACCAT
>JANPBE010000394.1:0-16282 GCA_031430295.1 Phyllobacterium sp. | reverse complement strand
TATTTCGACGTTTCTGTCTAAACGCTATTATGCGCCAGAAATTGTCGTTGCGATCAAAGCGAACTTTGCGTTCAGCTTTGTACCGATCATGCCGGCACCGGCAATGATCGCAACAGCGATAAGAGCAGCGATGAGGCCGTATTCAATTGCAGTCGCGCCAGATTCATCCTTGGCAAACTTTGCTACTAATTTAGTCATGTTAAAACTCCTAATCCACGTGGTTACATTTACAGCTGACCGGCAAACTTGTTTTCTCGTTGCTCGGATAATTGAAGATAACGCCCCCCGATTTCTAACCGCTTAAAGTATTGGGTTAACAAAGGGTTTTGATTGCCTGCTTTGTATGGTGGTTAACAATCGGATAGCGAGATTACTAAAATGCGGGCGCGCAACTCCCGTGGCTGGAACAAGAAAAAAGGCCGCCTTCTTGCGAAGGCAGCCTCGTTCGACAATTAAGTTTTGGCGTTATTATGCGCCAGAAACTGTCGTTGCAATCAAAGCGAACTTTGCGTTCAGCTTCGAGCCAACCATACCGGCACCGGCGATGATCGCTACAGCGATAAGAGCAGCGATAAGGCCGTATTCAATTGCAGTCGCGCCAGATTCATCCTTAGCGAACTTTGCTACCAATTTAGTCATTTTGAATTCCTATTCCACGGGGTTACGTTACAGCAAACCGGCAACTGTTATTCGCTGCTCGGTAACCCAAACATAGCGGAAGCCAATTTCTAACCACTTAAGAGACAAGGTTTATGAAACCTTACCGACGCAATGTTTGCATGTTGGTTAATAATTAGTATCTTCTAATTTATATAGGTTGTTATGTGCCGCGCGGCTTGGCCCGCGCCGTCGGCAGGGCGTTTGCGGGGTCTTCCGGCCAGAAATGCTTGGGATAGCGCCCGCGCATATCCGAGCGCACATCGCCCCATGAACCTTGCCAGAAGCCGATCAAGTCACGGGTTAATTGCACAGGCTTATGGCCGGGGGATAGCAACTCTAACAGCAAAGGCAGTTTGCCACCCGCGATGGCAGGATGCACTTTAAGGCCGAATAATTCCTGCACGCGGATGGCCAGCACCGGTTCCTCGCCCTCATAGCGAACGGGGTGGTTATTGCCCGTGGGCGCGGTAAAATGGGTGGGCGCAAGCGTCGCCAAACTGCGTGTCAAATCATAGGGCAGCAATGACATCAATCCGTTATGCAGCGCATCCGGAGCGACGGTGGCAAGCTGCGCCTTGCCACCCAGAAACGGCAGCAGCCATTCCTCTAAGCCCGCCAGCAGCGTTTCATCACTCATATCCGGCCAAGAGTCACCAAGGCTTGTGTGCAGCCATGACAGCCGCTTGCGCAAAATTTTAGCGCCATCGCTCCAGTCAAGAATATCCAAGCCGTGGGCGCGTATGGCGGCGATAAGCCCGAGATTTGCTGCCTCGCCAGCGGGCGCAGGCATCTGCGCATCGTCAAGAATAACCGACCCGATGCGGCGCACCCGGCGGCGGCGCAGACTGCGCTTTTCCTTATCAAAGCTGATATCATCCAGCGCCTCAATCTCAGCGGCCAGCACCTCGTTGATATCCTCAACGGAGACTTCGGCAGCGCTGAGGATGCGGCTCTTCTGCGCCGTGCCTTGGCTGTCAGTCACCACGAGATAGTCCTTTGCTGCCAGCGCACTCAGCGGATCAATCTCCACGCCGCGCCCGTTGGCCATCACAAAGCGCCCATCCTTGCCCCGTGCTTTGGCCAGCCTGTCCGGATAGGCAAGCAGCAACATACGACCAACTGACGCATCAGAGGATGTGACTTTGAGTGAACCCGCAATGCGCCGCGCCAGACCCTTGGCATCTTGCGCTCTAGCGCTTTTGTCACGATTAAAGTTGAGCAGCCTAACAGCCAAATCTGCATCATTGCCGCCAAGCCCGCGCTCGGTCAGCAGCACCGCAAGCTCCGCCGCCGCGCGTGGATTTTCTGCTTTGAGCACCATATGCGCAAGACGCACCGGTAGCGCCAACTGCCGCATCGCCGCGCCGTCTTGCGTCAGTCGCCCGTCCCCATCCAGTGCATTCAGCGAGATGAGCAGTGCCCGCGCTTCATTGAGCGCCGCGCGTGGCGGTTGGTCCATGAACTTGAGCGAGGTCGGGTCTGACACACCAAACGCCGCCACATCCAAAAGCAGTGAGGTCAGGTCCGCCTGCAAAATCTCCGGCGGTGTAAATGCTGGTAATACGGCGGTCTGCTCCGCCCGCCACAAGCGAATGGCGATGCCCGGCGCGGTGCGGCCTGCACGGCCCGCGCGCTGGTCAATCGAGGCCTTGGAGGCGCGCACGGTTTCCAGCCTTGTCAGGCCAGACGAGGGTTCAAACACCGGCAGGCGCTGATAGCCGCTATCAATAACAATGCGCACGCCATCAATGGTGATGGATGTTTCGGCGATTGACGTTGCCAGTACGATTTTGCGCGTGCCTTTTTCCGCTGGCTTAATCGCCAAATCCTGCGCCGCGCCTTCCAGTGCGCCGAACAGTTGGAACACATTCGTGTTAGCGGGCAACCGCCCCTTTAGGGCGCGGGCGACGGACCCGATATCGCCAGCCCCCGGCAAGAAGGCCAAAATGCTGCCGTCCTCATCATGCACGGCATCGATTATGGCGCGACTGACAGCCTCGTCCAGCCGTTCATTGGTGCGCCGTTCCACATAGCGCGTCTCAACGGCAAACGCGCGGCCACGACTTTCCACCACCGGCGCGTCACCCAAAAGCGCCGCCACCCGTGCGCCATCCAGCGTGGCGGACATGACCAGCAATCGTAAATCCGGGCGCAGTCCCTCGCGTATATCCAGCGCCAGCGCGAGGCCCAAATCAGCATCGAGACTGCGCTCGTGAAACTCATCGAAGATGACGCAAGCGATACCGACAAGCTCCGGATCGTCCAGCGCCATACGCGCGAACACGCCTTCGGTGACAACGATAATCTTGGTCTTGGCCGTGACTTTCTGGTCCAACCGCATACGGTAGCCAACCGTGCCGCCGACCTCCTCGCCAAGCATTTGCGCCATGCGCCGCGCGGCTGCACGGGCGGCGAGGCGGCGCGGTTCGAGCAGGATAATCATGCCATCGCCGCGCCATGGCGCACCCAACAAGCGCAGCGGAACCAGTGTGGTTTTACCCGCGCCCGGCGGCGCCACCAGCACGGCTTGGCCAGATGTTCCCAGCGCAAGCTCAAGCTGCGGCAGCGCATCGCGCACTGGCAGGCCCGCGCCGAGCGACCCAGAGCTCTCGCCCAGTTTAGAAACATCAATCTTTGTATAATCGTGCACTATGCAATCTCGATAAGCTGCCCGCCTGCGGCACTAGCATCTTCGACGTCATGGGTCACCAGCACCACGGGCAATAGTTGCGCCTTGGCGTGGCTGAACACCAGCTCGCGCATCTGCGCCCTCAGTGCTGCATCGAGGCGCGAAAAAGGTTCATCAAGCAACAAGGCTTTCGGCTGCGAAATGAGTGTCCGCGCCAGCGCCACGCGGGCTTTTTGTCCGCCCGATAGCGTTGCCGGATCATGATTGAAACAGCCGCCAAGTTCCATATCATCCAACGCGGCCATCGCTTGCGTGTTGCGCTCCGCCTTGCCTTTGACATGTTCAGGAATGGCGAAGAGCAGATTCTCACCCACCGACATGTGCGGAAACAGCAGCGGGTCTTGGAACAATATTCCCGCATGGCGCTGGTTGGCGGGCATTGCGGTCACATCAACGCCGTCGATTAGAACGTGGCCGGAAACTTTAAACACGGGATCAAGAAAGCCACCAATGAAGGCCAACAGCGTGGACTTGCCAGACCCGCTCGGCCCCATAACTGTCAGCACATCGCCCGGCGCGACAGCGGCCGTGATAGACAAAAGATTGCGGGCGCGCAAAGCTATGCTGACGCCCACAAGTGCCAGCCCACTCCCTGATGTGCCCCGATTATTACCGACCATTATCCTATCCGCATTCCAGCCCGGTTTCTGAAAAGCCATGCGGGCAGCACAATGGCAAGTGCAAAACCTACAAAGGGGATGATGGATTGTAAAAAAGCATAAACCCCGATGGTCCGGCGGTTTCCGCCGGAGGCCAGCGCGATGGCTTCTGTGGTTATGGTGGGTATTCGCCCTGCGCCTATCAGTAGTGTCGGCAAATAAAGTCCGACAGATACCGCAAAGCCAATGGCAAACGCGGTAATAATGGGTCGCAGCAGCAGTGGTAACTGAATTTGGAACAAGGCCCTCGTATGACTTTTGCCGAGCGCCAGCGCCATGTGGATATAGCGCTTATCAAGGCTTTGAAACGGGTGGGCGAGCGACAAAAACACATAGGGAAGCACGAAAATGAGATGCGTTATAATGAGCGCTGTGTAGCCGTAGCCAAGGTTAGACTTAAGTGCCGCAATTTGTAAGCCAAACAGAAACGCCGTCTGCGGCACAATGAGGGGAAGACTAAGCGCAGCGCCCAAGAAGCGAAAGCTCTTTGAGCCGGCGCTGTCTGTTACCAGACACAATACGCACAGCACCGTGGCAATAAGTGCTGCACAAAAGCCAATAGTGAATGTCGCCACCAGAGGCGCGCCAATGGACGGCAGCGCCCGCATCCAACTATTCATATTCAGCGATTGTGGAAACGCATCAGGAAAGGTCCATAGCCCGGCAAAAGACCACACGCCGAGCAATGCTATACCGACAATGACCGATAGAGTGAGCGCCCAACCGATGGTCATCAGCACCATACGCGGCGCACGGTCCGCGCGATAGCGCCTGCCGGATGGCGCGACGCGATGCAGCAGGCTTGCGCCTATCCGCTCCAGACTTTCCCACAGACCAAACAAAATCAGCACTAGCACCAATTGTAGAAGTGCGCCCGCACAAGCCACAAAACGATAGCTGAGCTGCGGATCATTCATCCAGCGCACCAGCGCGACAGATAGCGGCGGCGGGGTGGAGGGCCCAAGAATAAGGCTGACGTCCACGACACTGGCCGAAAACGCCAGCACGGCGAAAATCGCCACACGGATTTGCTTGTAAAGCTGCGGCCACAAAACAAACGTGAAGCCAGCTAATTTTCCATAGCCCAAAGCGCTCGCCACGTTGCGGCTGCGTGGCGCATCGCTTTGACCAACGGCTGCGAGCAGCATTAACAATAAAAACGGCACCTCTTTCACCACCAGCCCCATGATGAGCGACAAGGCCAGCGGATCACCCGGATTGAGGCTTTCTGGCGGGGTTTGCCAGCCTGTTAATTCTGGCGAAATGAGACGAGTGATAAAACCGGAGGGGCTGAGCAAAAACGCCAACCCAAACGCAGCCGCCGCATGAGGGAGCGCCAAAATGGGCGAGAGAAAGCGCATCAGAAGCGTTGCACTTTTTGTGCCAAAGCTGGCGGCAAGAATAGCGCCGCTTAAAAATACCGATAGAAGTGTGGCGAAAAATCCGGTCCAAAGTGAAAGCATTGCAGAGCGCCAAATGCCGGGTTCGCTGAGCAGCATCTTGAAATAGTCGAGTGTGAATTCTGTGCCACCCAGCGCTGGCAAATAGCCGAAGGCGGGGAAAACGGTTCCCAAAAGTCCGGCCAACACGGGAACGGCTATGAGCGCGATGACGATGAATGGGGCGTATCTGGCGAGGCGAAATAGGGGTTCTCCTTCTCCCCATTTCTTTAATGGGGAGAAGGTGCCCGAAGGGCGGATGAGGGGCGAAAGACCTGCAAATTTCGATGAACTGCCGCCCCTCACCCTACCCTCTCCCCATTGAAGAAATGGGGAGAGGAAGGCTCCCCACCATCGTGCGTCACCTTAAAATCCCTATTTCCCGGCGCCATAGCGCTTCTTCCACTCAGCCTCTATTGCCGTCATCCATGATGGATGCGGCTCATCCAAAGCTGGTCCGAGGTCTGCTGGCTTCAACGTGGCAATGCCCAAATCCAGCTTGTCAAACGCGGCCTTCTCATCGCCAGAAAGCGCGGCCATGTTCAGCACCGTCGGGTCGCCCCACACCTGCGGGTCCTGCTTCTGCGCCTGCGCTTCCGGTGAAATCAGGAAGTCTGCCAGCACCATGGCACCGGCTTTTGCAGTGGCATTATAGGGGATGCCGACAAAATGCGTGTTACCCAGCGTACCATTTGAAAATACGAATGAGCGCACGGTATCGGGCAATTCGCCAGCCGCAATCGCCGCTGACCCGTCAGATGGATTGAACGCAAACGTAATATCCACTTCGCCATCCGCCATCAGCTTTTTCATATCCGGATAGTTTTTCGGAAACTCCTTGCCCTGCCGCCATGCGACGGGGTTGAGACTATCCAAATAATCAAACAGCGGCTTGGTGATTTCCACAAACTCAGCTTCGTTCACCGGCGCGGCAAGCTTGGCTTTGTCGACAGTCTTTTCAATGAGCACCTGCTTGAGAAATGACAGACCAATGAAGTCCGGCGGCGTTGGATAGGAAAAACGACCGGTATGCGCGGTTGCCCATGCCAATAGTTCATCAGCGGACTTCGGCAACGTTGCCGCGTCAGTCTTGGCGCTATCGTAGAAAAACACCATTTTGGCCATGCCCCAGGGCGACTCTTGGCCTTCCACGGGAATGGTAAAATCGGTCTTCACCGTTGGCTTGCCAGCAGCATCCACATATTTCCAGTTGGGCAGTTGCTCGGCCCAGTTTGCGCCCAAAAGCAGGCCTTGTTTTTTCATCGAGGCAAAGTTTGCGCCGTTGATCCAAATCATATCAACCGCGCCGCCTTCGTTTTTACCGACCGCCTTTTCAGCCACCACTTTGGCCACCGCGCTGGCGGTATCTTCCAGCTTCACTTGCACGACTTTGACGCCATAGCGCTGCTCAACCATGCCGCCCGCCCACGCGATGTAGGCGTTGATATTATCCGCCCCGCCCCATGCGTTCCAATAAACGGTCTCGCCTTTGGCCTCTGCCAAAACAGAAGGCCAGTCCTTCGGGTTCGGGTCAGCGGCGAAGGCAAAATGCGGAATGGCCAGCGAAAGCGTCAAAGCGGCAAGAAGTTTTTTCAAAATTATGTCCCTAATCAAAATCAAGTGCAGCGATTGACCATACGGCGGGCGGCGCGGTCAACAGTGCGGACTACACATCATTGTGAAGGACGACAAAACACACTGGCATAATTTGTAAACGGCTTTGCGTTACTCTTGCGCGTATCAGGTTGAGTAGTGAGACGTCACATGCCGAATGCCGCCAAAACATCCATCACCCGCGCCGAGCTTGTCAGCGCGTTAAGCCATGCGCTCGATATTACCGAGGGCCAAGCCGAAGGCCACAGCGTGCGCTGCGCGTGGATTGGCATGGCCATTGGCCGCCAGATTGGCATGAGCGCGGCTGATATGGGCGAGCTTTATTATACGCTGCTTTTGAAAGACATTGGTTGCTCGTCCAATGCCGCGCGCATTTGCGAATTATACCTCGCGGATGATTTGCAGTTCAAGCGTGACATCAAATCAGTCAATGACAGCCTGCCGCAAATCCTGCGCTTTGTGCTCTCGCACACCGGTCTTAAAGCGGGCCTATCCGAGCGGTTTCGCTCCATCCTCACCATATTCTCCGAAGGAGGCGAGATCGCCCGCGAGCTTATCGAAACGCGCTGCCAGCGCGGCGCGGATATTGCGCGGCGTATGCGTTTTTCGGAGGATGTGGCGCAAGGCATATTGGATTTGGATGAGCATTGGGATGGTTCCGGCAAGCCCACAGGACTGGGCGGCACTGACATTTCCATCCACGCCCGCATTGCGCTTTTGGCGCAAGTGATTGACGTTTTCCACACCAGTGACGGCAAGGCGGCGGCGCTGAAAGAAGTGTTGCAGCGCAGCGACCGCTGGTTTGACCCCACACTTGTCGCCGCCTTTGAAATGGTTGCTGAGGACGAGAATTTCTGGGCCACCTTGAGTGCGCCCAGCTTACAAGAGCAGGTGATTACTCTGGCACCCGAACCTGTCGGCCAGATGGTGGACGAGGATTACCTCGACGAAATTGCCGCTGCGTTTGCCGAAGTGGTGGATTCAAAAAGCCCCTACACCGCAGGTCACAGCGACCGCGTGGCGCTGTTTGCCGATATGATTGCCGAAGAACTGGGCCTCACCCCTGCCAAGCGCCGCTTCCTCAAACGCGCAGCTCTCTTGCATGATTTGGGCAAGCTCGGTGTTTCCAATCAGATTTTGGATAAGGCAGGAAAGCTGGATGAGGACGAATGGAAGTCCGTGCGCCAGCACCCCGCCCAAAGCCGCGTCATCTTGAGCCAAATTGCAGCCTTTGCGGATCTTGCCCGTGTGGCTGGAGACCATCACGAGCGGTTGGACGGAAAGGGGTATCCGCGCGGCATTGCAGGCGATGCCATCTGCTCCGAAACCCGCATCATCACCGTCGCCGATATCTTCGACGCGCTAACCGCTGAGAGACCGTATCGCGGCCCACTGCCGGTCACTAAAGCGTTTGAGATCATGCGGGGCGATGTGGGAAGCGCGATTGATGCCAATTGCTTTGCCGCGCTTGAGCGGGCCATGGCGAGGTTGGAGCAGGTAGCGGCGTGAGGTAGTCCCCGCCTAGGGCTCGTCATCCTCGGCCACCGGGCCGAGGATCCAGTCATCTCGATATTTACGGATTTATCGCAATAGTAGGAGACTCTTAGGATCACAAAGGGCGCTCTTCACACGCATTTCAGTGCTGTCTGGATACTCGGCCCGGTGGCCGAGTATGACGGCTCCAAATGGTGTGACCGTGCTCGAAAAGGTGGAGGCCTAGTGCCCGCTGTCGTTTTTGAATAGGTAGCCAGCAAACACCATTGCCGCCAGCGCACCAGCAACCTGCACGACTATAAACGCAGGTGCATCAATCGGTCTTATGCCCGAAAACGTATCCGTAAACGCCCGCGCAATCGTTACTGCCGGATTGGCGAAGCTGGTTGAAGACGTGAACCAATAGGCGGCAGCGATGTAGAGGCCAACTGATTGCGGCACGGCGCTTGGGTTGGATTTGCGGATGGAGAGGATCGTCACGAGCAAGCCAAATGCGGCGACGAACTCGGCCAGCCATTGGCTGGGGCCTGTGCGAACATGGGTGGAGATTTGCAAGAGCGGCAGATCAAACATGGCGTGCGCCAGCCATGTGCCTGCAAGCCCGCCCGCAATTTGCGCCAGACAATAGCCGACGAATGATACCAGCGACATTTCGCGCAGCACCACCATAACGAGGCTGACAGCTGGATTAAAATGTGCACCCGAAATCGGACCGAACACTGAAATCAGCACAATCAATGCCGCCGCTGTTGCGACGGTGTTGCACAGTAGCGCCAGCGCGATGTCGCTCGTCAGGGTCGCGGCCATGATGCCGGAGCCGACGACGGCGGTTACCAAAAGACAAGTGCCGAGCGCTTCGGCTACTAGACGGCGGGTAAGGTTTTGCATCGCTTAGTCCGCCATCCGGCCAATATCATCAAGGCTGGTTTTCATAGCGAGCCTATCCAAGCTGGCGAGGGGTAGCGCAATGAAGGCTGAGATGCGGTTTTTCATTTGGCGGTAGGCATCGGCAAAGGCCAGACGCTTTTCGGCCTGCGTGCCCTCCGCTGCTGCGGGATCAGGAATGCCCCAATGCGCTGTCGCCGGATGGCCGAGCCAGATGGGGCACGCCTCATTCGCGGCGTTATCGCAGACCGTGAAAATGAAATCAAACTCCGGCGCGCCCGCTTGCGAAAACTCATCCCAGCTTTTGGAGCGCAGCGCTTCGACAGGGTGGCCAAGGTGAGCCAGAAGCTCCAGCGAGTTAGGATGCACCTCGCCCTTCGGCTGCGATCCAGCGGACCAGCCCTTGAAGTGCGGCGCACCAATGTGGTTCAAAATTGCCTCCGCTAAAATGGAGCGGGCGGAATTTCCCGTGCAAAGAAAAAGCACATTGTAGGTTTTTGTGTCTGACATTTTTATTGCCTGTTGTTGGGTTTGGGTGGTCGTAAATCCGCAAACGGACGGATTGCCGTTGCAGCATTCGGCGGTCAAATAATTGATGACGCCTTGCATCTGCTCTGGCGCAATTGCATGGCGAATCGTGCGTCCCTCACGGGTGGCCAGCACCAGTCCGGCATCGCCCAGAATCTTCAAATGATTAGACGCGGTGTTTTGAACAAGGCCGAGCTGCGCTGCAATTTCGCCCGCGGGCAAACCCGTCTCGCCATGCGTGGAAAGCAGCCGATAAATATCAAGCCGCGCTTCTTGTCCAAGCGCCGCGAGCGCCTCTAAAACGATTTTCTTATCCATAAATCCGGATATATAGATTTATTATGACGGTTCAATGACGATTTTCTGGTGTTCGACCGATCTTCGCATCGTTTCCGCACGATGTTCGGGCGATCGGCGACCGTATTTCGACCGCTTTCTGGAACGATTTAGCGCTTCGTCACAATCATCGGCAGGCCGCCTTCGGGCTGCGTTGTCAGACGCTGCACGGGCCAGACTTTTGCGCCCTTCACCAGATCAAAACGATGGCTTTTCATCAGGCACGCCAGCGCAATCACGCCCTCTTGCAGGGCAAAGCTTGCTCCGATGCAAATGCGCGGGCCAAGGCCGAAGGGGAGATACTGAAATCGCCCGATTTTATCGCGATTTTCCGGCAAAAACCGCGATGGCATGAAGGCGTTCGGCTGTTCCCAGAGCTTGTTATGGCGGTGAATGAGCCAAGGCAACACAAGGCAAACTGTGCCTTTAGGGATGAAAATATCCCCGCATTTATCGTCCGCAACATTCATTCTGTGCAGCGCCGGAGCCGGCGGATAAAGCCGCATCGCCTCCTCAAACGCCGCGCGGGTGACGGGTAGTTTTTCCAGCCAAGTGCTTGGATCTCCAAGGGAATTCCAGTTGGCATCAAGCTCCGCCTCAACCTTTGTCCGCTCCTCCGGCGCTTGGCTTAAGAGGTATAATGTCCAGCCCAAAGCCCGCGCCGTTGTCTCGTGGCCCGCCCCGATAAAGGTGATGATATTGTCTTCAATCTCAGAGCGCGTCAGCCCTTCCGGCCCCTCCACATTGAGGAGGAGCGTCAGGAAATCATTGGGCGCGGAGTTTGGATCTTTGGCCAGCTTGGCTTTGCGGATTTCCACCGTATCGGCCACAATTTTCCTAAAAAATGCCAACGCTTTACGCCCTCTTATTTGCGTAAAACGCGGCAAAAACGCCGGTGCGCCAAGCAAATCAAGCGGGTCCACACGGCCCATGGTTTGAAACAATATGTCTACTTGAGAGGCAAAATCCTCCGGTTTTCCCGCAATTTCGCCCGAAAACAGCGTTTCCGCCAGAATATCATAGGTCAGCAGCGTCATTTCATGGGCAATATCTACCGGTGTATTGGTGGGCAAATTATAGCGTTTAATAAAATCCATAGTGGATTTCTGCATGGCTCCAGCAAAGCCGAAAATATGGCGCGGGGTGAACACCGGAGCCATGGCTTTACGCGAGCGTTTCCACACTTCGCCCTCTGCCGTTAGCAATCCATCGTGCAAAATAGGCCGCAAAATACGCTGGCGCACCGGTGCCATGACGTAGTTTTTGGCATTATCCACCATAATGTGCCTCACAAGTGTGGGGTCATTGGCAATCAACGTGTTCACGCCTAATGATCGCACCATGATATAGGGTTCGTTAAATGACGGTTCTCCCCATATTTCCAATGGGTTACGGTAGGCTGTGAGCAATAATTCCAGCGTGCCAATCGGCTTTTTGCGCGGCGTCGGTGCCGGGGGAATAAAGTGAGCGTTCATGGATGTGGCCTCAATTTACTTCCAATGTAGGTGCATATGCGGAACTGGTGAAGGGGCCATAGACCAGTGCGTGTCGAAAAGCCGCTTATACAGGGTAAATTAGCCGTCAAAATTGGCCAAGTGCCGCGATTCGCGCTAGTAAACATGACCTGAACGACACTGATTCGCGCAGCAAACCTTGTTGACCGCGTCCGGAAAAGAGATACGTAAAGCATGACCGATCTACCAGAAGACCAGACACCGATTACGCCAGAAGTCCAAGCGGAATATGGTGCGGATTCCATCAAGGTTCTCAAGGGCTTAGATGCTGTTCGCAAGCGGCCTGGCATGTATATCGGCGATACTGATGATGGTTCCGGCCTGCATCACATGGTCTATGAAGTGGTGGATAACGCGATTGATGAGACATTGGCGGGCCACGCTGATTTGGTCACGGTTAAGCTCAATCCGGATGGCTCCGTCACCGTAACAGACAATGGTCGCGGTATACCGACTGATATGCATGAGGAAGGCGTCTCAGCTGCCGAGGTTATCATGACCCAGCTTCATGCCGGCGGTAAATTCGACCAGAATTCCTATAAGGTTTCCGGTGGCCTGCATGGTGTGGGTGTTTCCGTTGTGAATGCGCTTTCTGTGTCTTTGCAGCTGAAAATCCAGCGAAATGGCAAGATTCATGAGATGTCATTTACGCACGGTGATGCCGATGGCCCGCTAAAAGTGATCGGCACCTATGTCGAAAACAAGCAGCCCGGCGTCAATGAAGGGCGTTCCGGTACGGAAGTGACCTTCCTGCCCTCATCGCAAACGTTTACCCAAACCGAGTTCGATTTTGGCACGCTGGAGCATCGTTTGCGCGAGCTGGCGTTCCTGAACTCTGGCGTTCGCATTGTGCTCACAGATGCCCGCCATGCCGATATTAAGCTGTCAGAACTACATTATGACGGCGGTATCGGCGAATTTGTCCGCTATCTCGACCGCGCCAAGAAGCCGCTGGTTGATGCGCCCATCACATTCAGCGCCGAAAAAGACGGCATCACAGTTGAAGTGGCGATGTGGTGGAATGATTCTTATCATGAAAACGTGCTGTGCTTTACCAACAACATCCCCCAGCGTGATGGCGGCACGCATCTGGCCGGTTTCCGTGGCGGGTTAACGCGCCAAGTCACGGGCTATGGCGAAAAATCCGGCATCACCAAAAAAGAAAAAATCACCCTCACCGGCGATGATTGCCGCGAAGGCTTGACTGCCATCTTGTCGGTCAAAGTGCCGGACCCGAAATTCTCTTCGCAAACTAAGGATAAGCTGGTTTCATCCGAAGTGCGCCCGGTTGTCGAGAGTCTCGTCAACGAGTCGCTCGGCACATGGCTGGAAGAACATCCAAGCGAAGCTAAGGTATTGATCGGTAAGGTAATTGAGGCAGCGGCCGCACGTGAAGCAGCCCGCAAAGCCCGCGAACTAACGCGCCGTAAGGGCGCATTGGATATCTCGTCTTTGCCTGGAAAACTAGCCGATTGCCAAGAGCGCGATCCGGCAAAATCTGAAATTTTCATCGTTGAGGGTGATAGTGCCGGCGGCTCCGCCAAGGGCGGCCGCTCGCGCCAGAACCAAGCTATTTTGCCACTACGCGGTAAAATTCTGAATGTTGAACGCGCACGTTTTGATCGTATGCTCGGGTCCGAAATGATCGGCACTATGATTATGGCGCTGGGCACCAGCATCGGTAAAGACGAGTTTAACGCCGATAAGCTGCGCTACCATAAAATCATCATCATGACAGACGCCGACGTCGATGGCGCGCATATCAGAACGCTGCTGCTCACCTTCTTTTTCCGCCAGATGCCGGAGCTGATTGAGCGCGGTCATCTCTATATCGCCCAGCCACCGCTCTATAAGGTGACAAGAGGTAAGTCGGCTTTGTATCTCAAAGACGAGCGCGCTTTTGAGGCCTATCTGGTCGAGCAAGGTCTGGAAGACGCACGACTACAACTCACCAATGGCGAAGTGCGTATCGGTGCGGATTTGAGCAGCGTGATTGATGATGCGCTTGCCGTGCGCACGTTGATTAACGGCCTGCACAGCCGCTATAGCCGCACAGTGACAGAGCAAGCCGCGATTGTCGGCGCGCTTAATCCGGCCGTTTTGACAGATACCGTTCGTGCCACTGCCGTGGCGCAAGAAATCGCGACGCGTCTTGATGTGGTAGCTGACGAGACAGAGCGCGGGTGGCAAGGGCATATTAATCCGGCAAATGAAGGCGGCGGCCTGATATTTGACCGCATGGTGCGCGGCGTGAAAGAAACTGCCACGCTCGATGCTGCGCTGATCGGCTCTGCCGATGCCCGCGCCTTGGACCGCTACGCAACTCGTTTGCACGATGTCTATTCGCACAATCCAAAGCTCATCCGTAAGGAGCTTAACGAGGCCATTTCCGGCCCGATGAGGCTGTTGGAAATGGTCTTTGCTGCCGGTCGCAAGGGCGTTACGATGCAGCGCTATAAAGGTCTTGGCGAGATGAACGCCGACCAATTGTGGGAAACCACGTTAGACCCGAACGCGCGCCTCTTGCTTCAGGTGAAAATACCAGATGCGACTGATGCCGACTCGCTGTTTGCACGTTTGATGGGCGACGAAGTCGAACCACGCCGCGAGTTTATCCAAGAAAATGCCCTGAGCGTTGCCAATTTGGATGTGTGAGGGTGCTTTTTGCAACCCGCAATACAGTGAGGGATTCCACTCGCACTAGCGCCCATTCACCGCCTTGCCTTTTTGCCCTCTTCCCGCTAATGCCGCAGGCATGAGCACACCGCGCGAAAATATCCGTAACTTCTCCATCGTCGCCCACATTGACCATGGCAAATCCACTCTGGCAGACCGGCTTATCCAGCTGACCGGCGGCTTGGAGCTGCGTGAAATGACCGAGCAGGTGCTCGATTCGATGGACATCGAAAAAGAGCGCGGCATCACCATTAAGGCGCAGACCGTGCGGCTGAACTACAAAGCCAAGGATGGCAAGGATTACGTCCTGAACCTCATGGACACGCCCGGCCATGTGGACTTTGCCTATGAAGTCTCGCGCTCGCTGGCGGCTTGCGAAGGCTCGCTTTTGGTTGTGGATGCTAGCCAAGGCGTCGAAGCGCAGACGCTGGCCAATGTCTATCAGGCCATGGACAATAACCACGAGATCGTCGTGGTGCTGAACAAGATCGACCTGCCCGCTGCCGAGCCCGAGCGTATCCGCGCGCAGATTGAAGAAGTCATCGGCCTTGATGCATCCGAAGCCGTGCTGATTTCCGCCAAATCCGGTATCGGCATTCCGGATGTGCTGGAAGCCATCGTCACCAAATTACCTGCGCCGAAAATTGGCGATGCGAGCGCGCCACTCAAAGCCATGCTGGTGGATTCATGGTACGATCCGTACCTTGGCGTTATCGTTCTGGTGCGCATCATTGACGGTGTTCTTAAAAAGGGCATGACCATCCGCATGATGGGCGCGGATGCGAAATATCTGGTGGACCGCACGGGCGTGTTTACGCCCAAGATTGTGCAGGTCGATGACCTTGGCCCCGGCGAAGTGGGCTTCATCACCGCTCAGATTAAGGAAGTGGCCGACACCCGCGTTGGCGATACCATAACCGAAGACAAACGCCCGACGGCGCAAGCGCTGCAAGGCTTTAAGCCCGCGCAGCCTGTCGTGTTCTGCGGCCTGTTTCCGGTGGATGCTGCCGACTTTGAAGACCTGCGCGCCGCGATGGGGAAACTGCGGCTCAATGATGCCAGCTTCTCTTATGAGATGGAATCATCCGCCGCGCTGGGCTTTGGTTTCCGCTGCGGGTTTTTGGGCCTGCTGCATTTGGAAATCATTCAGGAACGCCTCATCCGCGAGTTTAACCTTGATTTGATCGCCACCGCGCCGAGCGTTATTTACAAGCTCGCCCTGTCGGACGGCCGCGAGATTGAGCTGCACAATCCGGCGGATATGCCGGACACGATGAAAATCACCACCATCAATGAGCCGTGGATTAAAGCCACCATCATGACGCCGGATGAATATCTGGGCAATATTTTGAAACTGTGCCAAGACAGGCGCGGCGTGCAGACGGATTTGAACTATGTCGGCCAGCGCGCCATGCTCACCTATGAGCTGCCGCTCAACGAAGTGGTGTTCGACTTTTACGACCGCCTGAAAAGCATTTCCAAAGGCTACGCCTCATTCGATTATACGCTGATTGACTACCGCGCGGGCGACCTTGTGAAAATGTCCATTTTGGTCAACGATGAGCCGGTGGATGCGCTGTCCATGCTGGTGCACAGAACAGCCGCCGAAAAGCGCGGACGCCTGATGTGCGAAAAGCTCAAAGAGCTTATCCCCAACCACATGTTCAAAATCCCGATCCAAGCCGCCATCGGCGGCAAAGTAATAGCCCGCGAAACCATCTCCGCGCTACGCAAAGACGTAACCGCCAAATGCTACGGCGGCGACGTTTCCCGCAAACGCAAACTGCT
>JANPBE010000393.1:0-1198 GCA_031430295.1 Phyllobacterium sp. | reverse complement strand
ATTGCAGCCTCAAAGCGCGGTGCGTCCAGCAAGCGGATTTGGTCCATCCCGGAAAAGCGCGAAACGAACGGGTGATGGTGCATGAACAGCGCGATTTTTTTGTCGCCAGCAGTGTCCATCGCGTCGGTCAAATAAGTGAGCCGTTTGGTGCAAAGCTGGCCAGCGCCATGGCGCGTATCCGGCAGGCGCGGATCATTGACTGAATCCAGTCCAATAACGCGCCAGTCGCCGAAATCTTGTGACCATTGAACAAAGCCGTTCTCGTCCTTTTCCGCTTGGGGAAAAATCTCTTGAAAATGCGGGCGCTTATCGTGATTGCCGATGAGCAGCTTGTAAGGGAGTTTTAGCTTGGCAATTTCCGCTTTGAAAATCTCATAGGCTTTGACCTCGCCATGGTGAGTCAAATCGCCTGTGAAAATCACCAAGTCCGCATCGCCTTGCGTGCGGTAGATATGGGCAATCGCTTGGCGCAAACGCTCCAGCGGATTGATGCCAATGATATTGCCCTCATTGTGGAGGATGTGGATATCGGTGAGGATGATGAGTTTGGTGAATTTGGACATAAAAGGCTCATGTGAATTTTATAGGCAATCGTGCCATGAATGATGAGCGATTGTCATGTCAATTTTATCACTACGACGTAGAGCCAGCACTGATGAATCGGCCTGCCAATTTTCATAATTTCGCACCACAAAAAAACGCTTACACTTTTGCCCAACTTGTTTTAGAGCGAATTCGCTTTAAGAATTCAGGATTGCTTCAATGACCTCAGCACCAACACCCAACGAAGGCGAATTGCAGGCGCGGCTTTTGTCTGAGGCGCTGCCTTATATGCAGCGTTATGAAGACAAGACGATTGTCGTGAAATATGGCGGCCATGCGATGGGTGACATTTCGCTGGGCCGTGCGTTTGCGCGCGACATCGCGCTTCTCAAGCAATCCGGCATTGACCCTATCGTTGTGCACGGCGGCGGACCGCAGATTGGTGCGATGCTGGCCAAGATGGGGATTGAATCCAAGTTTGAGGGCGGTCTTCGAGTGACTGACCAGAAGACGGTTGAGATCGTCGAAATGGTGCTTGCTGGTTCCATCAACAAGGAAATCGTGGCGCTGATAAACGCCGAGGGTGAATGGGCGATTGGCCTCTGCGGTAAAGACGGCAATATGGTTTTTGCTGAAAAGGCCCGCAAGACCATAA
>JANPBE010000392.1:0-6687 GCA_031430295.1 Phyllobacterium sp. | reverse complement strand
GGAGCAATATTTGTTGAAGGTAATCACCTTTCAGATATTGGTTCTGAGCTTGTGGCAGCGCTTGGTAAGGCGAGCGAAGACGGGTTGGACACGCGTGACTATGTGGCGCGCCCCTTCGGCTCCTTGAATCGGCTTGCAGGTGATGATGATGCGGCTGGCGCGGAGCTTGCCCTTGCTCAAGCCTATTTGAAGTTCGCGCGGGATCTACATTCCGGACGCTCAACACCCTCTATGAGTGACACAAATATCGTTATCGCAAGGAAAGCTATCGACCCTATCAAGTTGTTGGGGGATGCGCGGGTGAATGGCATTGAATCTACTATTGACGCTTTGCGTCCACGCCATGTGCAATATGGAAAATTGCGGGCGATGCTGGCAAGCTATTATAGCTACCAATCGCTGGGCGGATGGGAGCCTATTTCTGCTGGCCCCTCGCTGAAACCCGGCATGGTCAGCCCCCGCGTTAGCGAGCTTCGCGCCAGTTTAGCTGCACGCGGTTACAAAAGCCTCGCGTCGGCATCTGGCGATACATTTGATGCAAAACTGGTGGAAGCCGTGAAGCGGTATCAACGCGCAAGTGGCATCGAGCCAGATGCAATAGTTGGCAAAGGCACAGTGCAAATTCTCAACGTGCCAGTTGATAAGCGAATTCGCCAAATCGTCGTGAACATGGAGCGCTGGCGTTGGTTGCCTGTTGACCTTGGCACGCGCCATGTGTTTGTCAATCAAGCTGGGTTTGAGCTATTTTTGGTCGATAAGGGCGAAGTGGTTGATAATCGCCGTGTTATCGTTGGCAAGCCGTTCCATCAGACACCGATGTTTTCTGACAAGATTGGCTATTTGGAATTTAACCCAACGTGGACTGTGACGCCCGATATTGCGGTCACCGAATTCCTGCCAAAGCTACAAAAAGACCCTGGCTATCTCGCCGCCAATGACTTTGTGCTCTACGCGAGCACAGCAGATGGTGCCCCGGAAATTGATCCCTATTCAGTGGATTGGAATTCGGTTTCACCGACAAAGTTCAAGTATCGCATTGTTCAACAGCCGGGCAATCAGAATGCGCTGGGCTATGTGAAATTCATGTTCCCGAACAAGCGCAATATTTATTTGCATGATACACCAACCCGCCAATTATTTGCCAGCACGGGCCGCGCTTTCTCGCATGGATGTATCCGTGTTCATGATGCGCTGGGCTTTGCTGAAAAGATAATGGGTATCGACCAAGGCATGTCGCGCGCCAAGATTGACCAGATTGTTGCGGCTGGTGAGCTGAAACGTGTTCCTTTGAAAACGAAAATTCCAATTCACCTCGCCTATTTCACTGTCTGGATTGGTGATGATGGCGTCGTGCAATTTTTCCAGGATATTTATGGGCGTGACCAACAGGTGGCGGATATAATCTACGGGCAATCATAACCTGTCTAAATATCTGTTTCTATTCACGCTTCGTTCGTGTTAACACTTCATTCACCATGTTTTGGGGAGTGCAGTTATGAGCGATAATTCGGACCGTTTGGGTAGCAATGTTACACGGCTGAGTGACGCGATGCGTGCGATGAAAATTGCGGCGGCTGATAAGTCTGACGTTGTCGTTGACATGAAAGAAGCGGACAGGGCGCGCTTGGAAATTCTGGCTGCGGATTTGAAGCCGGTTTTTGATGCTGCACCTGCCGACGGTGATTTGTTCGATTTTGTTATTTCGTCCGGCCTGCAACCGCGCCTTTGGATTGATGCAACAGCGCATGTGATGATGGGCCGTGACCGGCGCACCTATCGCTTTGTGCGTGATACGCGCATTGGCCGCGTGATGATGGCAGAATCCACAGACATGCGCCCGATATCAGACCATGTAACGCGCTATGTTGCCGAGCGGCTGATTGAGCGGCAACGCTTGATGGAAGGCGAGAGCGAGCCGCAGCGTTCTGCCGATATTTCTCACGCCACTGTTGCACCTGCGACCACGGTTGCGGTTGAAGCCAAGACGTCGGGCTGGGGTGATTTTATCGCCGGTCTGCTGTGGTTTATCATTGGGGCCGTGACGGCTTGCGGCTTGCTGCTGGTTTATCTTTCGCAGAAATATCCCAATATTCTCAGCCACTAACTGGAATTGGTTTTCCGTTTAGCCATATTGATCTCGCGCTGATGGGCTGGATTGTTGCGCTATCATCTATGACGCCACGCTCCGACCAGAGGCAATTCCAAGCACCAACTTCGCCTGAAATTGCAAATTGGTTCCAGCGCGCCGCTGGCTTGTGGCCACCAAAGGCTTGGCTGGCAGAGGGAACGCCGATGACTGGAATGGCGGTGTCGCCTTGTCCGATTTGATTGAATGAGGCGAGGTGCGTGTGGCCGTGCAGGATGAGTTCTGCGCCTTGTGCCAGCACTGTTTTTTGAAACAGTGCAATGCCGTGCAGTCGGCGGATCATATCATTTGGGTAGCGGAACGGCGGGTGATGGATCATCACCACGCGAAACAGGCCGCGCTCTTTGGCTTGGCGCAAATGTGCCGCCAGACGTTTCGCCTGCTTCATGCCGAAAAAACCGCTTGCCATAAAGGGCAATGTGGCAATAGCGGATGACACGCCGATGATGGCCACTGGTCCACGTTCACGCACAAACGGGAAGCCTTTTGTCTCGCCGTCAGATTTCATGTAATCGCGCCATTTGGCGCAGGCTTTGGTCAAGGCACCTGGCACATAGGCATCGTGATTGCCGGGAATGACTGAGATATGCTCGCCGTTGCCAATCGACTTTAGCCAGCTCAGCGAGGCATCGAACTCGGCATTGAGGGCCAAATTCACGAGATCGCCGCTGATGGCTATGTGGTCGGGTTTGGCTGCCGCAATGTCCGCCATGAGGGGCTGGAGCAGGTTAGCACGTTGAGTTTTTGCGCGATTCATGCGCCAATTCACGTATCCTGTGATGCGTTTGGAAAATAGCTCGGCAACGGAAACACTCGGCAGCGGGCTCAGATGAACATCAGAAATATGGGCGAGGTGAAACATCCCTCTCGATTATTCCAAACGATTTGATTATGCCAGTGATATGACGCAAAAAGAGCCAAATCAAGGACTTTGGCCCCGCATTCGGGGCAAGTTGTTCCATATCTATTTCCTATTTAGGCGACCGATGACGCTGGGTGTGCGGGCTTTTGTTTGGGACGAGGCAAATAATAGTGTGTTTCTCATCCGCCATACCTATGTGCCCGGCTGGCAAATGCCGGGTGGCGGGGTGGAGACTGGCGAGACTTTTGGTGAGTGTTTGACCAAGGAATTGGCAGAAGAAGGCAACATCGAGTTGACGGGAGAGCCACGCCTGTTTGCCTTGTATTTTAACCGTCAGACATCAAAACGCGATCATGTCGCGCTTTATGTCTGCAAGGACTTTATCCAAACCGCGCCGAAACTGCCGGATCACGAAATTGCGGAGTCCGGGTTTTTCGCGCTGAATGCGCTGCCCGAAGAGACAACGCCAGCCACCCGAAGACGTATCGAAGAGATCACGAAGAGCACACGGACTTCGCAGGATTGGTAGTCACTCCATCCGATCGCGATTGTGCGGCGAGGTGAAATCCAGCTCCGGCCCGATTGGCACGATGAGCGTCGGATTTATCATCGGATGGCTGCCGAAATAATGTTGCTTGATGTGAGCGATGTTCACCGTCCCGGCGATGCCCGGCCATTGGTAAAGTTCGCGCACGTAGTTGGACAGGTTCGGGTAATCCGCGATGCGGCGCAGATTGCATTTGAAATGCGAAACGTAAACGGCATCAAAGCGGATAAGCGTGGCGAACAGCCGCCAATCGGCTTCGGTGATTTTGCTGCCAACCAGATAGCGGTGCTCTCCTAGTAGAGCTTCCAAGGTATCTAATGTTTTGAACAGTTTGTGGAAGGCGGTTTCGTAGGCCGCTTTGGTTGTGGCAAAGCCAGCGCGATAAACGCCATTGTTCACATTGTCGTAAACCAGCGCGTTGATGGCGTCGATCTCGCCGCGCAAAGGCTCTGGGTAATAGTCGTCCGCATTGCCGGTCAGGGTATTGAACGCGCTGTTGAACATGCGGATGATTTCGCTGCTCTCATTGGAAACGATGGCGTTGGTATTTTTATCCCAAAGGATAGGCACGGTAACACGGCCGGAAAATTTTGGATTGGCGGTCGTGTAAATCTGGTGCAGAAAGTGGTTGCTGCCTAGCGTGTCGCCGGTGGCCGCATCAAAATCTTGGGAAAACGTCCAACCGTTTTCCAGCATTGTCGGGTGCACAACGGAGACGCTTATATGGTCTTTGAGTTGCTTCAACTCGCGGAACATCAGCGTGCGGTGCGCCCATGGGCAAGCCAACGAAACATAGAGATGATAGCGGCCGGATTCTGCCTTAAAGCCCGCTTCGCCCGTTGGTCCTGCGCTGCCATCGGGCGTTACGAAATTGCGGAATTTCTGTTCCGTTCTAACAAATTGTCCGCCGGTCGATTTTGTATCGTACCAAACATCATGCCACACACCTTCAACCAATTGTCCCATCGGGGAAACTCCTTTTTATTCCCACATAGGCTATCGATCAGAAAACAACAGTTCAAATGGTTGAACAATGCGTGCATCAATGCTATCCGGTGCGCATGAAAACTTATTTCGGTCTTTGGATTGCAATCGAACGACGACGCTAACGCTTGTTGGTGTTGCCCGTAAACTTGTCGATTATTCCACTCCGAGACCTATTTCATGACCTCCCTTGTCATCACGACTGCCGCTGAAACTGCGGACCATGCATCGCAAATTGAAGCCATCCATGCCGCAGCATTCGGTCCGGGCCGCTATGCTCGTGCCGCGTTTCGTATTCGCGAGGGCGGGCCGCATGATATGTCTTTGTCGCGCGTGGCGCTGTGCGGCGACGAGGTTATTGCCTCTGTCTGGATGACGCCTGTTGTGATTGGCGGTGCGCCTGCGCTTTTGCTGGGTCCTTTGGCTGTCGCGCCAAGCCATATGAACCTTGGCATCGGACGCAAGATTCTGCGCGAGAGCATGGCGTTGGCCAAAGCTGCCGGACATCATCTCGTGGTGCTGGTGGGCGATGAGCCTTATTACGGGCCACTCGGCTTTGCACCTGTGCTGCCGCATGGCCTGTTTCGCTTTCCGGCACCTGTTGACCAAAACCGTGTGCTGGCGGCAGAACTGACGCCAGATGCGCTCAACGGCGTTGGTGGCGATGTTCGTCACGCCAATAGGTTTAGCGCCCCTCGCGCCACCACATAGATGTCAGCGCAGCGAGCAACAGTGCCAAACCGATAAGCCCGCCAAACAGCGGAAAGCGGGTGATGCCGAGAAGCTCTGTCTCGTCGGTTTTACGCAAGCCCAGCCACGTTGCGCCAAACGCATCGCCAGTTTGGCGCACGGGTACAATGTCTGGAACGACGATGTCGCCATTGGCGTTGGCCAAACGGCGGACGCTGGCGCGGGTATCATCAGCCAGCGGTTTCATCACGGCTTCGGTGGAGATTATGGATTTGAATTCCGGCGCATCGACGGGACCGACATGGGCCAGCGTTGTCAAATCGCCATTGGCAATCTGAAACAGGCCGTTTTCTTGAGTTTTAAGTGAGCCACGGAACAGACCGGGTTCTCCCTCTTTTAGCGGCACGGTTACGGTCTTGCCACTGGGCGTAATGATCGTGGCATCTTCAACCTTATCGCCCATGCTCTGGCGCACGATGTCGAGACTGTTCTTGCCGCTAGAGGCATTGAGTGCTTCTTCTTCGAGTTCCGGCTCTTTCATAAGCCAGTGCGAAATGCGGCGGTAGAGTGATACATAGGGGCCGCCGCCCTCAAAGCCACGCGCCCAGAGCCAACCTTGGTCGGACAGAAACATGCCGACGCGGCCTTTGCCTTTGCGGTTCAAAATTAACAGTGGTTTATCATCAGGGCCCTTCATGACGGTTTCGCCCTCTGGGGTTTCCACATCAATCAGCCGGAACCAACGGCCCCACTTCGGCGGTTCGCTTGCTGCACCTTCCAATCCGCGTGTGACGGGATGGCGCTGGCCCTCTTTGGTGAGCCGCGGGTAAAAGCCCTGCTCGATTACACCGCCTGTCGGCAATGCGGGCAGGGCAGTGGCAAGACCGGTGTTGGCTATCGACACCGCGCCCGCATATTCCGGACCAGCTGCCACGAGCACTGCACCACCATTTTCTACATACTGGGTGATGTAGTCATAATACAGCAGCGGCAGCACATCGCGGTGTTGATAGCGGTCGAAAATGATGAGATCAAACTGATTGATTTTATCCACAAACAGCTCGCGGGTGGGGAACGCAATCAGCGATAGTTCGGTTATTGGTGTATCATCTTGCTTTTCCGGCGGGCGCAAAATTGTGAAGTGCACGAGGTCAACGGAGGCGTCGGATTTTAGCAAGTTTCGCCAAGTGCGCTCGCCCGCGTGTGGTTCTCCGGAGACGAGCAACACGCGCAGATTTTCGCGGATACCATCAAGCGTAGCTATGGCTTTGTTGTTGGTGTCGGATAATTCACCGGGCAACGGATCGACGTTAAGTTCGATGATGTTGTTGCCTGCGCGTGAAATCTCGACTTCAACATCTGAGTTTTGGCCTGTGACTGCTGTCTCTTCTTTCAGCAATTCGCCATTGAGAAACACTTGGACTTTGACAGGTGTACCCGTCGCGGCAACGCCATCGT
>JANPBE010000391.1:0-1890 GCA_031430295.1 Phyllobacterium sp. | reverse complement strand
CGGCATTGTTATAAACAAGCGTGAGGGCAAGTGTGAAGGCGCCGAACCAGTTGGGCGGCGCAATCCTGGCATCATTTACGGGCTTGGAAACTTGGTTGAAAACGCGGTGGATTTCGCAAAGTCGTCCGTCTCAGTTGAGTGGAAATGGAACGGCCGTACAGTTTCCATCAGCATCATTGATGATGGTCCCGGCTTTTCGACCGATATGCTGGATCATATTGGCGAACCCTATGCCCGCAGCCGCAACCCGACCCCGCGCAACGGTGGCGGCGGATTGGGTCTCGGCCTGTTTATCGCCAAGACCTTGCTAGAGCGTTCTGGCGCAACACTGACTTTCCAAAATCGTAATGACGCGCTTACAGGCGCGAATATCCACGTTCAATGGCCACGAAACGCCATGGAAGCAGGTGATTCTACGCAAAAGGTCGCATTGGCTTTGACAAATGCCACCCACCGCTCCAAATCACTCTAGAGATCATTATAAAGGAATAACGCGATGAGCGAAACGGGCACAATCGACATGTCAAAAATCGGTGCGGATCGCAGCCTGCTTTTGGTGGATGATGACAAGCCATTCCTCAATCGCCTGTCGCGCGCCATGGAAACCCGTGGCTTTGAAGTTCGCGCCGCCGACAGCGTTGCCGCCGGCCTTGATGCGGTAACTGCGACCGCGCCCGCGTATGCTGTCGTTGATTTGCGCCTCGGCGATGGTAATGGCATAACGGTGATTGAGGCGATCCGCCTGAAACGCGCTGATGCCAAGATCATCGTGCTTACGGGTTACGGCAATATCGCTACCGCCGTGACTGCCGTGAAACTGGGTGCCGTCGATTATCTCGCCAAACCCGCCGATGCTGACGACGTGTTTAATGCGCTGACACGCGTGGGTGATGAAAAGCTGGAATTGCCAGAAAACCCGATGTCGGCGGACCGCGTGCGCTGGGAGCATATTCAGCGTGTTTATGAAATTTGTGAGCGCAATGTTTCTGAAACCGCACGCCGCCTCAATATGCATCGCAGAACTTTGCAGCGCATTCTGGCCAAACGCGCACCGAAGTAAACGCCACCAACATACACCTTTCTGAACAACGCTGCGCGCCGTGAAGGCCCGCAGCGTTTTTGTTTGGCTATGCATTCGAAAATTAAATGAGATATTTTTATGCCGCAGCTCTTGTAAGTCATATCTTAAGATATATCTTTAGACCTATCGTAACAACAGAAAAGGAAATCAAAAGACTTACGAATCTAATGCTAATACCGAAGATTTTGGCAAAGGCCGCCATTCCCAACATTCACATGGCGAACGTTTTGGTTGGGCCAAGCGCCCGGGCTTCAACCCGATAAAAGCGCTGGCTGTGGTGACAGGTATAGCCATCTTCCCACCGCTCGGTATTGCCGCGCTGGGCTATTTCATCTGGAAGGGTCGCCGTTTTAGACAGGATGGGCATAGCTTTGGCGGTGAAGGCCGTAGTTTTGGCGGGTTTGAAGGGCGCGGCGGCTGCGGGCGCGGTAACCGGATGGGCCGCACCGGCAACGTTGCCTTTGACGAACATCGCGCCAAAGTTTTGAACGACCTTGAAATGGAACGTCAAGCCTTTGCCGAAGATCGCGCTGAGCAGCGCCGCATGCGCGACAAGGAAGCGTTCGACGCATTTCAGGCCAAACGCACTGCCGCTGTTGAAACTACCGAAGGTAATGAGGCGAAGTAATCGCCACCTTTAAGCCAAAACAATACCCTGTGCTGGAACCCCGGCGCAGGGTATTGTCACGTGAATCGCGGAACAGAATCATGGATAAGAACGATACGAAATGGAGCTGGGCGCGCAAAGGCGGCGCGCCGTGGATGCGTGGCGGTCCGTTCGGGCCCGACGGTGCGAAAGGATTTATGGG
>JANPBE010000390.1:0-2825 GCA_031430295.1 Phyllobacterium sp. | reverse complement strand
TCCGCCACGCTGAGGTCTTGGCTCACCATCATCAGTGCCATATCGCCAACAACCTTGGATGAAGGCGTGACTTTAACGATGTCGCCAAACATTTGATTGACGTCAGAATAGGCCTGCGCCACTTCGTGCCAGCGGGTCTCGAGGCCGAGTGAGCGGGCTTGCTCTTTAAGGTTGGTGAACTGGCCACCGGGCATTTCATGGAGATAGACTTCCGATGCTGGGCCTTTGAGATCGCTTTCAAACGCGGCGTATTGCGTGCGCACGGCCTCCCAATAGAAGGAGATTTTGCGAATCCATTTAGGGTCCAAACCAGAATCGCGGTCTGTGCCGCGAAGCGCCTCAACTATCGAACCAAGGCATGGCTGCGAGGTGTTGCCAGATAGTGCATCCATTGCCGCATCAATCGCATCAACGCCGGATTCAACTGCTGCCAGTACGGTGGCGGCGGCGATGCCGGATGTGTCATGCGTATGGAAGTGGATAGGTAGGTCAGTTGCTTCGCGCAGGGCTTTGAACAGCACTTTTGCGGCGGCCGGTTTGAGCAGCCCCGCCATATCCTTGACGGCGATGATATGCGCGCCTGCTTTTTGGAGTTCGCCCGCTAAATTGACATAATATTTCAGGTCATACTTAGCACGCGCTGGATCAAGAATATCGCCGGTGTAGCAGATTGCGGCTTCCAGCAATTTGTTTTCTTCCAGCACCGCATCCATCGAGACGCGCATGTTTTCGACCCAGTTGAGGCAGTCGAACACGCGGAACAGGTCAACGCCACCTTGGGCGGCTTGCCGGACGAAATATTTCACGACATTATCGGCGTAGTTAGTGTAGCCAACGCCGTTTGCGCCGCGCAGCAGCATTTGTAGCAAGAGATTTGGTGCTGCTTCGCGCACTTTGGCAAGGCGCTCCCACGGGTCTTCAGTGAGGAAGCGCATGGACACGTCGAACGTTGCACCGCCCCAGCATTCCAGCGACAAAAGTTCCGGCAGGGCACGGGCATAAGTTCCGGCGATGGCGGCGATATCATGGGTGCGCACACGGGTGGCGAGCAGCGACTGGTGGCCATCGCGCATCGTTGTATCAGTGACCAGCACGCGCTTTTCGTTGCGCATCCATTTGGAGAAGGCGACGGGGCCTTCGCGGTCCAGCCGCTGCTTGGTGCCATCTGGTATAGTTGCGCCGTTCATATATGGCGCTTGCGGTAAGGCGGCGTCCTTTGGCGGACGGGCGCGGCCCTTCGCTTCCGGATGACCATTGACGGTGACATCGGCCAGATAGTTCAGAATTTTGGTGGCACGGTCTTGCCGCTTAACCTGCTCGAACAGCTCTGGCGTGGTATCAATAAAGCGCGTGGTGTAGCTGTTATCCTTGAATTTTGGATGGCCGATAATCGCTTCCAAGAAGGTTAAGTTAGTGGCGACACCGCGGATACGGAACTCGCGCAGGGCGCGGTCCATGCGAGAGATTGTCTCTTGCGGTGTGGGTGCCCACGCCGTGACTTTTTCAAGCAATGGATCGTAAAAGCGGGTGATGACCGCGCCTGAGTAAGCCGTGCCGCCATCGAGGCGGATGCCGAAACCGGTTGCGCCGCGATAGGCGGTGATACGGCCATAATCCGGAATGAAATTATGCTCCGGGTCTTCCGTCGTGATGCGGCATTGCAGGGCGTGGCCGTTGAGATGAATGTCTTTTTGCAGGGGCACACCGGATTCAGGCGTGCCGATCTCTGCGCCTTCAACGACGTGGATTTGGGCTTTTACGATGTCGATGCCGGTGATTTCTTCCGTGACCGTGTGTTCGACCTGAATACGCGGATTGACCTCGATGAAATAGAACGCTTGGGTGTCGGCATTCATCAGGAATTCGACGGTTCCAGCAGCTAAATAGTTAGTTTCGCGGGCGATTTTCAGCGCGTAGTCGCAGACTTCTTGGCGCTGTGCGTCGGAAAGATATGGTGCGGGTGCGCGCTCGACAACTTTTTGGTTGCGGCGCTGGATGGAGCAGTCACGCTCGAACAGATGTACGACATTGCCGTGACGGTCGCCCATCACTTGCACTTCGATATGGCGGGCGCGCTCAACCAGCTTTTCAAGATAAACTTCGTCTTTGCCGAATGCGGCCTTGGCTTCGCGCTTGCCCTCGGTGACTTCGCGCTCAAGTTCGCTCTCTGCACGGATGGTGCGCATACCGCGACCGCCGCCGCCCCACGAGGCTTTCAGCATCAGCGGATAGCCGATTTGTAGCGCCAGTTTTTTAACTTCGTTGATATCATCGGGCAGCGGGTCCGTGGCGGGTATCACCGGAACACCAACTGATATGGCTAAATTACGCGCGGCAACCTTGTTGCCAAGGCGGCGCATCGTGTCTGGCGAGGGGCCAATGAAGGTGATGCCAGCGTCCAAACATGCGTCCACAAATTCTGGGCTTTCGGACAGGAGTCCGTAGCCGGGGTGGATAGCGTCTGCGCCTGAGAGTTTGGCGACGCGGATGATTTCGGAGATTGAAAGGTAACTTTCAATCGGGCCCATATCCTTGGCTAGATGTGGCCCACGGCCAACTTGATAGCTTTCGTCGGCTTTGAAGCGGTGGAGGGCCAATTTGTCTTCTTCCGCCCAGATAGCGACCGTTTTAATGCCCAACTCATTAGCTGCGCGGAAAACGCGGATGGCAATTTCGGAACGGTTCGCGACTAAAATCTTTGAAATCTTCACCAGACAAACCCTTATACAATTGGCTCGACCGCACCCCGGACCCGCGCCAAGAAGACTGTTATGACTAGTCCTTAGCGAGAAATTTATTGCAGTGCAAATGTTTTGACCGCATCG
>JANPBE010000389.1:0-2179 GCA_031430295.1 Phyllobacterium sp. | reverse complement strand
TGATTGGACTTCCCTTCCAGCAACTGGTCACAGATTTGAAGCGGCGCATTAAACCAAGCGCTTGAAACGGATTGAATACATGCAGCAAAATCGCAATTTCTATGTGACCATCGCGCTATCAGTGCTGATCTTGATGGTCTGGCAAATTTTCTACATGAACCCGAAGATCAAGCAACAACAGGAGCAGGCCCGCATTGAGGCTACCCGCGTTGAAACTCAAGCAGCCAAGTCCGCTGGCGGCGATATAAAAGCCCCGGCGACGGGCGCGGAAGCGGCTCCTGCGGCTGGTGTGACGCTTGATGATGCGCTGAAACAGGGCGCACGCGTGATGATTGATACGCCTGCTCTCAAGGGTTCAATCAATCTGACGGGGGCCCGCTTTGATGATGTGGTGCTGAAGAATTATCACGAGACAGTGGACAATGCTTCACCGAGCATCCAATTGCTGGCACCATCGCCCGTGCATAACGGCTATTTTGCCGAGCTTGGCTTTGCGGGCGAAGCTGCTGTTGGCACATTGCCCGGTGCGGATACTGTGTGGACTGTTTCAGGTAACGCCACGTTGACGCCTACCGCGCCGGTGACCTTGACCTTTACCAATGACAAGGGTCTGACGTTTAAGCGTACGATTGCGGTTGATAGCCTTTATATGTTCACTATCAACGACAGCGTAACCAATGGCAGCGCGGCTGCCGTTTCGCTGGCCTCCTATGGCCGCGTGGTGCGCTATGAGAAGCCATCTGTGGCGGCAATTTATGTGCTGCACGAGGGTGCGATTGGCTATGATGATACCAATCATTTGCAAGAGTATAAGTTTGCCGCACTGGAAAAAGACAAAGAAGTGACCCCCGAGAAGGCCTCGAACGGCTGGCTGGGCATTACAGATAAATACTGGGCGGCGGCGCTGATTCCGACCCAGCAAGTGCCGCACCAAACGAAGTATTCCTACTTTGAAGAAGGCCGCCCGCGTTATCAGGTGGATTATCTTACGGATGCAGTCTCGCTGGCTCCTGGTGAAACAAAAACTACTGAAGCCCATCTGTTTGCAGGCGCCAAGGATGTGAACGTCATCAGCGCTTACCGCGATGATTTAAAGATCACCAATTTTGACCGCATGATTGACTGGGGCTGGTTCTGGTATCTTACCAAGCCGATGTTCTGGCTGATGGACCATTTGTTCAAGCTGTTGGGAAATTTCGGCCTGGCAATTTTGGCAACCACGGTTGTCGTTAAAGCTCTATTCTTCCCACTTGCCAACAAATCCTATGTGTCGATGGCGCATATGAAAACGGCGCAGCCGAAAATGTTGGAAATCAAGGAAAAATACGCTGACGACAAGGCCAAGCAGCAGCAAGCGATGATGGAGTTGTACAAGACCGAAAAGATCAATCCAATTGCGGGTTGTTGGCCGGTATTGTTGCAAATTCCGGTATTCTTTGCGCTCTATAAAGTTATCTATGTAACCATCGAAATGCGCCATGCGCCGTTCTTTGGCTGGATTCATGATCTTTCCGCGCCGGACCCTACATCGCTGTTCAACCTGTTTGGACTGCTGCCATTTGCGGTTCCGACCGTGCTTGCGATCGGCGTTTGGCCACTGCTCATGGGCATTACCATGTTCTTGCAAATGCGCATGAACCCGACGCCGCCAGATCCAACGCAGGCAATGATGTTTACATGGATGCCGGTGTTGTTTACGTTCATGATGGCGGCATTTCCGGCTGGTCTCATCATCTACTGGGCTTGGAACAATCTGCTTTCGATCATTCAGCAAGGCATCATCATGAAGCGCCAAGGCGCGAAGATTGAGCTTTGGGATAATTTGGTGGCGCTGTTCAAGAAGAAGCCGGCGGCGAGTTAAATCTTCGAATATTCTAATTTTGAGAAGCCCCGCGCTTGCGGGGCTTTTTTATTGACCGTGTTAAGGCTAGACAGACTTATGAGTGAAATTTCTGAACACATATTGAGCCCCGAAGACATCCGCCTGTTTGCGCGGCCTTGGATATTTATCAAGGGTGTGCCTTCGATGAAGTTCCTGCCGCCGGAAGGGCCGCCGGAGATTGCGTTTGCGGGGCGCTCGAATGTGGGCAAATCATCGCTTATCAATGCGCTGACTGGCCAAGGCGGGCTGGCACGCACATCCAATACACCGGGCCGGACGCAGGAGCTTAACTTCTTT
>JANPBE010000388.1:0-8051 GCA_031430295.1 Phyllobacterium sp. | reverse complement strand
CCCAGTTCTTCGGTTCATATACAAATTTGCAGTTTTGTTTGCGCACGTAAGTCTGGGTCGTCGGGACAAGCCCGACGATGACGAACCGCGAGCGTGCGAAATACCTTCCACCGCGCTCACCTTATCGGCTCGTGCACAGTCACCAGCTTGGTTCCATCTGGAAACGTCGCCTCAACTTGCACATCGTGGATCATTTCGGCGATGCCATCCATCACTTGGGCGCGGGTGATGACATGGGCTCCGGCTTCCATCAAATCCGCCACGCTGCGCCCGTCGCGCGCTCCTTCAACGACGAAATCGGAAATCAGCGCGATGGCTTCAGGGTGATTGAGCTTCACGCCGCGCTCTAAGCGTCGCCGTGCCACCATTGCGGCCATGGAAATCAGGAGCTTATCTTTTTCACGGAGCGTTAGATGCATGTGTCTTTCCTATGATGACCAACATTGCGGCAGGGCTGCCTCAAAATTAAGCAGACCAATGAGCGGTATTAGCCGTTTGCGTAGCTGATACGCATCTTCTGCCACCAGCCTTGCAAGGAGCTTGCCATTCCAGAAGGACGCGCCGCCTTCGGTGCCGATTATTTCACGTGCCTGTTCCAGCGGCGCCTCACCGCGCGGCGAAATGAGCAGCACGGTAGCAAAACTCGCCGCCCCGCCCAGCACAGACACATTGTCGGCTACACCGGAAATATCTGGCCCGATTTTGAAATCCTCAGCATGGATAAGTCGCCCGCCTTGGCGAATGCGCCAGCGATCTTGAAACATGCCGGTAATACGGCTCTCTCCCATCGCCAGCCGCCCCAACGCGACGGGTTCAACAATCAGCGCCTCCGCGCTAGCCGACAAATCCACGGTGAGACTTCGTGTAAGCTGCGCCTTATTAAACAAAATGGTTTCCTGTGGCAGCCACGCCAGACGGCCATTGTCCCCAACAGTAATGTGTGTCGCAACGCTCGCCGCGCCGCCGCTGGATGAATAGATTTTCTCACAGGCCTGCGTGGTAAGCGTTGCCTGACATTGCGCCGCAACATCAAACTGCCAGCGCATTTCATCGCCGCCGGTCAGCCCGCCAGCGGTGTTAATCAGAACCGCTTCAAACTGCCCGTCGCTACGTTTGGGAAAGCGCAGTTTCGCCGCACCCGCCTCGTGGCGACGGTCAATGCAAGTCTTATTAGGGTAGGTCTCACTACCGCGCAATTTCACGGCCAGCCTGCCAAGCCCCTTGGCCCGCTGCATCGCCGTGTGATTAGGTTGAAACATCATATTCATGGCCCAACCTTAGTCAGGCCGTTTGCGATGTCAAAGTGCTATTTGCCGAGTTCCACAGACCGCGCACGCGCCGCTTCCACGGCCTCGCTCACAAGCGCCTGCATCCTCCCGCCGCCCATCAGCACATTCAGCGCCGCCTGCGTCGTGCCGTTCGGGCTGGTCACCTGCTCGCGCAGTTTTGTTGGGCTGTCGGCGCTAGCCGCCGCCAAAGCGCCCGCGCCCATAATGGTCTGCATCGCAAGCTGTCCCGCGATTTCTTCTGGCAGGCCAGCGGCGACACCCGCCTGCGTCAGGCACTCAATAAAGTGAAACACATAGGCCGGACCGGAACCCGAAACCGCCGTCACCGCATCCATTAGCGCCTCATCATCAATCTTGGCAACAAGGCCGGAGCAGGACAGCAGCGAGACGACGAAAGTCTCGAGGTCAGCCGTCACTGCGTAATTGTTGAAATAGACCAACATGCCTTTGCCAATCGCCGCTGGCGTGTTGGGCATACAGCGCACGATTTGCATACCGCTTTCGGGCGCGCGGCGCACTGATTCCGTATCATCTTCGAGCGCGCGGCGTATCGCTTCCGCATTGATTCCGGCCGCCACAGAAAGGAAAGCCGCGCCGTTTGCGGCCATGGTTTTATAGCTCTCTAAGACGACCCCCATCACCTGCGGCTTGACGGCCAGCACAACCAAGCGCGGCGTGAAACCAGCTGGCAAATCCGTAACCCCGCTAACGGCGTGTGCGCCCAAATTAGTCGCCCGCGCCCGCAAATCAGCGTTGGGTTCAACGACATAAACATCGTGAGGCGCCAGCACTTTGCCATCAATCCAGCCTTGCAACATAGCAAAACCCATATTGCCAGCGCCGGCCAAAATCACAGTATTCGTCATTTTCAAACCCTCAAGAAATCCTACACTCTTGAAGGCACAACAAACCGCGCCGTCAAGCGCAAACCGAAGGCTGCCATAACAAAAAGCAGCCACACCGGATCAGCTCGGCGGAAGAAAAAGCTTTCTAAACAAGCATTTAGCGCTGAAAACGCGAACATCATCATAAACATATCCGCCAGCCAGATATTTTCTTTTGCCTTGATACACTTCGCGTAATCAATAACCGGAACCAAAACCATGGTCGTCAAAGCCAGAAAAAGTGCAGGGATTCCCATCGTTAAAGCAATGTCGACATAGCCATTATGACCGTGGATAACGCCATGCACATCCCATGTAGCCTCAAAGTCCTTCTCGCCATAATAAACCAGCGGCGAATACCAAAAGCTATCAAAACCAAAGCCAATCCAAGGGTGATCGTAAATATTTTTTAAGGCAAATTTCCAAATTTCTACCCGGCCCGTAAACGTTGCGCCCGGCGAAATCATCTCGCGCAGCAGACCTAAGTTTTTGAAGACAACCGTTCCCACAGTTCCTAGTATTGTTGTCAAAATCGTAATGAAAACAGTGATGGAGGCAAGTTTTCGCAAACCAAAAAAACCAGGAACCATGACCAAAAGAATGACCAAAGGCACCAATCCAGCCGAGGTTTTCGAGCCTGTATTGGCCACAAAAATCAACCCGGCTACTGCCACCGCGCCACCCAAAACCCGTGCCCCGCGCCGGAAAGCATAGATGCCCATAAACGAAATTCCGGCCATTACGGGGCCTGCAATATTCTTATGCGAGTATATTCCGCGCCACAGTCCCACATGTTCAGGTTCAGCAGAAAAACCATTGTGCATCGCTATGTTCGGCGCAACAATTAGCCCAACATAGGACATTACGAGTACGATTACGGATGCAGTCATTAGCACCTGCTGATAGCCATCCGCGCCGGAAGGTAAGGTCAAAACCGCAAGCATAGCCAGAATACAAATCATCGTAAATGCCAGAGCTTTGAAGGCTGATGCCGTATCCAAAGCATGGCTCGCCGAGAAGAATGCAGCGCCAAAAAGCAATATCCACCAAGGGCTTAGCAGTGCTTTGACCACCCGGCGATCCACCAGTGAAATGATAGCAAATAGTGATAAGATCCCAACGCTGCCGAAGCCAATTTGGTTGACAACATCGCCAGTCGCTTCCTGCGCAGATCCGGATTGCCCGACGTTAAACGGGCGAAATGACACCAGCAAAATGGTAAAAAAAATCGAAGCTATAAAAGTTTGCAACCGCGCCAGAAGAGCGGGATCAATCTGGCTTAATGACCAGCCTTCAGTTTTTTTCTGCGTGACGGTACTGTTCATTGGAATATCCAAACTCGCCCAGCACGCGGCCCAAACCTATATACACAGGATAAGTCCCGATCATTAGTGATCCGGTCTGTAACGTTCTCTTGACGGCACGAAATGGGGAAACTGCCAGCAACGCCACACTTTTAGCAAAAGTACGCACACGGCCCAAAGGCTGATCTGCCCGCTGTCTGCGCTCAACCAGAGCAGAAATAACGCCGTTACGCAGCGAACGAGCCCTGAGCCAGTCACTCTGCGTGCGGCGAGACGGCACGGTTTCATGCACCGGAGCCTCGTTGCACCAGGCCACTTTGAAACCTTTGCGGACAGAGCGGTCAATAAGGTCGGCATCACCGCCGCCCATGAAATTGAAGCGCAATTCAAAGAAGGGATGGCCCATCGTGTCCATGAGCTTGTGGCTCACCAGCAAATTTCCCGATGAATAAACAATCGGCACAGGGCCGGTCTGAGAATAATGCGGTGTGAAAACCGGATGTTTTTCAAAGGCTTGCAGCTTTGGCGTATCAAACACCGGCAGCTGAGGCCCGCCAACAATATCGGTGCCAAACTTTTCAGCCGTCGCACACATATCCTCAATCCAGTTAGGACACGCAACCTCATCGTCGTCGATCACGATTAGATATTTGAAGTTTGGGTATTTTTTCTGCGCTGTCAGCCAGCCTGCATTGTAAGCATTACAGTTGCCGCGCGCATGAGCTATCAGCAGTGTGCCGGTAACTTTGCCTGCTTCAAACAAGGCTTGGCATGCACCAATTCCCTGAAGGCCTTCGGCATCATTGTCCATAACAATAATCGCATACTTGCGATTAGTACTTTGTTTAATAACGGAATTCAGCGTTTTGATGATATGATCCGGACGCTTGAAAGTCGGAATTGTTATCACCACTTCAACCTGATCGTGAGCAAGGCCGGGAGATTCGGCAACAATTGAAATCGTGTCAGTTAGCCGAATCATAAGTATTCCGTTTTTCTAATTTACTTTGGCCACTATCGACCAGAACCACTAAAATAAGGTTTAATTCTTTAATTTCCGTGACTGAATACCTCACTAGAGTCAGGTATCGTTTAATCAAAGTTTCATTCTGTCGTGGTAGCTATTCCCGTTAAAGGATTGAGCATGCACGTCTTATTTGTTACCTCGCTCGTGCCAGATGGACACGCAACGTCTGGCTATGAGATAGCCAATCAAGCCATCATTGATGGCTTGCGCCGCATTGGGATGAAGGTAACGGTAATTGGTTTTACATGGCCAAATAAATCCGCATCTGACCCCGAAAATACAATCGTTCTCGGCGCGCTTGAAGTGCGTAGCGCTGTTGCAGATCGCTCAACAAAACTGCGTTGGGTGGCAGGGGCGCTGACAGGGGGACACACAATTACTTCAGTTAAGATGCGGGTAGTATCTGAATCTGCGCTGCGTGAAGCCATGAAAAGTCACGGTCCCTACGATGCCTATGTGCTCAACGGCGTTTCGCTGCCCGGCGCGTTTCCGGCTCTGTTCAATGAATTGCCTTCCCTTTGGATTGCCCACAATGTTGAGTTCAAATCCGCCCGTGAAAATGTGCAAAGCGCGGAAGGCCAGCTTAAAAAACTATTCTTCCGCCGCGAGGCCCGGCTTTTGGAAGTCGTCGAACGCAATCTCGCCGCCAATGCAAGTTTTGTTTTCACACTGGCGGAAGAAGACCGTGAGCCCCTTGGTGTGGGCGGCGCAAACCGTTCAGCTGTGCTGCCGTTGGTCACCACAAGTGAGCCGCCCAAGCCCCTTGGCAAGCGCACCATTGCCTATGACGCAGGCCTCATCGGCACATGGACATGGGAGCCAAACCGCGTTGGTCTAGAGTGGTTCGTGCGTGAAGTTGCGCCGCTTTTGCCGCAAGACTTCAAGGTCGGCATTGCCGGACAATTATCCGCACCATTTGAAAATGCGCCACCATGTTTGGAGTTTTTAGGCCGCGTACCGGACGCCAAGGCTTTCGTAAATTGCTGCGCCGTCATCCCGTTAGTGGCGCGTGGCGGCACAGGCGTTCAGTTGAAGACTATTGAAACATTTGAGGCAGGTCTGCCGTCTGTCGCCACGACGCTTTCTGTGCGAGGCATCAATGCGCGGCCTACCAATTGCGATATAGCCGACGACCCGCACTTGTTCGCTAAGCTGTTGATAGACAAAGCAAATACTGTGCGATCAGGAAAAACGCTGGATTTAGATGGTCGTTCATTTTATGAGGCGCAACGTGACGCCTTAGATGCAGCGCTTAAAACTGGAATTTCGATGCTTAACAGCACAAATAACAAAAAGAATAAGGCCGCTTGATGCTGGACGGAAAACCAAACAGCCTAACAAGAACATTGTTGCCCTGGCGCGATGTACTGTCCATTCCCGTTGCTGATTTGCATACACAGGACGCATTGAGTTTTCTCAATCAGCGCTTGGCCACAAAGTCTTATACGCCCGTGGCATTCTTAAATGCCAACAACGCCAACATAGCCGTTGAAGATCCAAACCTTGATAAGATATTGAATCATTTCATTATTTTGTCCGATGGCATCGGCGTCGACATGGCTTCTTGGATGTTGCACGGCGCTATGTTCAAGGCCAATCTCAATGGAACAGACTTCGTCCCCGCTCTCTTAGCTTCCAACAGGCAGGGCTTGAAGGTCGGCCTCATTGGTGCACGCCCCGAAGTCGTCGCAGTTGCCCGAGAGTCTTTTGCCAAACAATATCCGCAGCATAACTTCTCCATTGTTTCTGACGGTTTTTTCAAAATTGAAGATGAGCCAAAAATCCGCGAAAGTCTGATAGCAACCCGCCCGGATATTTTGCTAGTTGCTATGGGTGTCCCACGCCAAGAGCAATTTATCGTTCGCCTGTTATCAGGCGATACTTGCACAATGCCTATTGCTGTTGGTGCTTTGTTTGATCTTCACACAGGCTCTGTTCCGCGAGCGCCGGAGTGGATGCGCACCACCCGCACCGAATGGATTTATCGCCTCTGGCGCGAACCAAAACGCTTGTGGCGTCGTTATGCGGTTGGTAATCCATTGTTTTTGCTGCGTGTTGCGCGCTGCAAATTGACTGGCGCATCCAAAGAAAAAGGCGCGGCGCTAGCACCCGATTTGGTGGATATGCAGTCGTGATTTCCAAGCCTTCTACAAATAAACATTCAATAGCCATAGTGACTGCCAGCTTCGGGCCGGACTTTGAGCGCTGCCGTCTGCTATGTGAAACCATGGATAGGCATGTGACTGTCTTTACGAGCCACTACATCCTCGTCGAGTCTGCCGATTTACCAATGTTCAAGGCGCTGGAAGGTCCACGCCGCCATGTCATTGATGAAAAAGACCTTTTGCCGTCTTGGCTGCATCCATTTCCAGATCCGTTTTACTTGGGCAAACGCCGTATCTGGCTGTCACTGAAAACGATGCCGCTGCGTGGCTGGCATGCCCAGCAATTGCGCCGTATGGCGGTAGCCAAAGTGCTCACAGAGGATGCGTTTTTCTACGTTGATTCAGATGTAGCTTTTCTGCGCCCCTTTGATTGCGCCTCGTTGTGGCATGGCGACGAACTGCGCCTGTTCCGCCGCGATGATGAGCTGTTGGGAACGTTGCCGGGTGATCAGCAAATTTGGGCCGATAATGCCGCCTTCTTGCTTGGTATAAAGCCGGACGAAATGACAAAACACGGCTACGTCGGAACGCTAATAGCGTGGCGTCGCGACGTCTTGCTCGGCATGTGCGAGCGGATTGAAGCCGTGCAAGGCCGCAATTGGGTTCATGCCATTGGCCGCAGTCGGCGCTTTTCTGAATGCACAATTTACGGCCACTTCGCTGAAGATATTATGAAACTCAATGGTCATTTTGTGGATACACGCGACTTCTGTGAAGTGTTTTGGTTCGCACCGGTACCCACAGAAGAAGAATTCAAAGCTCGCGTCAAAGACATGTCGCCTGAGCAAGTGGCTATCGGCGTCCAATCATTTATGGGCGCAGATATTGGCTATGTTCGACGTCTAGTATCTGAAGTGAAATTTTAAGTCAGGGCAAAACCGGCAACTCATCGCGCAACGCTTTGCGCCGAATTGCGCTGTAAGTCAGCAATCCAGACGCCAGCCAAATCAAACCGTAAGCTATATTTAAGTCGTGCAGCCATGTGGCTTGATCGGGTGCGTTGAGAAAAATATATGCCAATAAAACCGCCTTCACGCCTGCCAACATGGCAAGGTTCAGTGCGCGCAAAATGGTCTGGCGGCTGGCGTATAAAAGCTCAGCTTGGTACTCCACGAGGTTACGAAATCCCGGAACCAAAAACACCAAAAACAGCAAATTCGTCGCGCCCGCAACATTATGCCCGAGCGCATTGGGGAATAGTTTCAAGAATATCGCCAGCCCGCAAAAGCCAATGGTCGAAATCGCAAACAACGCAATCTCCATGCTGATCTTTTGTTTGAGCGAAGAAAGCAGGCTGCCGTTGCGCATCAAACGCTGCACCAGCATCATGTTAAAGGTGCGGATGGGAATGGCAGTGAGGTCCACCAGTCTCATGATAATGG
>JANPBE010000387.1:0-17499 GCA_031430295.1 Phyllobacterium sp. | reverse complement strand
TTCCATTTGGTTGGGCGTGGCAGTGGCAGTATTGGTGGCCATCGCGGCTGGCAGATCCATGTGGCCAACGCTGACGACCTTTGACATCATCATCATCGGCGCTTGCACCCACCTTGGCGTGTTTCTGCTGTTAAGCATGTTGAATGGCAACGAAGCGACTGCGACCTTCGGCTATTTTGCAGCGCTTGCCGCAAGCTGGCTGATGGGCTGGCGGCTCGTCACAATTCTTGCTGGCGACGGTCGCAATTGCGGCTGGTTTATCAACCTGCTCATTCCGGCGCTGTTTGGCCTGTGGCTCCTCATATTGTGGGAAGCCATCACGCGCGGCGCGGGCGTGCCGTTTGTGCTTTTGCCGCCGCCGTCTGCCATTGGCGCACGGTTTATGGCCAGCCTGCCGACGCTTGCCGCAGACTTTTATCAAACCGTGATGAAGGCAGTGCTGTTCGGCTTTTGCGTCGGCTCGTTCTCTGGCTTCCTTGTCGCCATCTTGGCGGACCGCTACAAATTTTTGTCCAATGGCCTGCTGCCCATCGGCAATATGGTTTCGGCGTTGCCTATCATCGGTATTGCGCCGATCATGGTGATTTGGTTTGGGTTTGACTGGCAATCAAAAGCGGCGGTTGTTATCGTCATGACGTTCTTCCCTATGCTGGTAAACACGCTCGCAGGACTGACCGCAGCAGGGAATATGGAACGCGATTTGATGCGCACTTATGCGTCAAGCCACTGGCAAACACTCATAAAACTGCGGCTTCCCGCCGCCATGCCGTTTATATTTAACGCCTTGAAAATTAACTCAACTCTTGCTTTGATTGGTGCGATTGTTTCCGAATTTTTCGGCACGCCCATCGTTGGCATGGGCTTCCGAATTTCGACCGAAGTGGGTCGGATGAACCTCGACATGGTGTGGGCGGAAATCGCGCTTGCAGCACTTGTCGGGTCTCTATTCTACGGCGCGCTCACACTTCTAGAACGCGTCATCACTTTTTGGCATCCGTCACTGAGATCATAAAACGACGGAGCCGCAACCAGAGGAGAATGCACATGAGAAACACGATTAAACTGACAACAGCGCTCGCGCTGTCGCTAATGGCAGGTTCGGCGCTTGCCGAAGATAAGCTGACGCTGCAATTAAAGTGGGTAGCGCAGGCCCAGTTCGCTGGCTATTTCGTCGCCAAGGACAAGGGCTTCTATAAGGAAGCCGGCCTCGATGTTGAAATCAAGCCGGGTGGTCCGGATATTGCGCCTGAGCAGGTTATCGCTGGCGGCGGCGCTGATGTCATTGTTGACTGGATGGGCGGCGCCTTGGCCGCGCGCGAAAAGGGCGTGGACCTTGTTAATATTGCCCAGCCGTTTGAAAAGGCAGGCATGGAAATGGTTTGCCCGGCCAATGGTCCGATCAAAACCGAAGCTGACTTCAAAGGCCATACACTTGGCGTTTGGTTCTACGGCAATGAATATCCATTTTTCGCATGGATGAACAAGCTTGGTCTTAAGACAGAAGGCGGCGCTGATGGCGTCAATGTTTTGAAGCAGTCGTTCGATGTTCAGCCGCTCATTCAAAAGCAGGCGGATTGCATTTCCGTTATGACGTATAATGAATATTGGCAGCTGATTGATGCTGGCTATAAGGCTGAAGACCTCGTGGTGTTCAACTATTCGGCTATGGGCAATGACCTTCTAGAAGATGGTCTTTATGCTTCCGAAGCCAAGCTGAAAGATGCAGCGTTCAAGGCCAATATGGTGAAGTTCGTCGCGGCTTCTATGAAGGGCTGGCAATATGCAATGGCCAATCCAGATGAAGCCGCTGGCATCGTCATGGATAATGGCGGCCAAGACGAAAACCATCAGAAGCGCATGATGGGCGAAGTGGCAAAGCTGCTTGGCTCAGGTTCTGGCAAGCTTATTCCTGCTGCTTATGATCGTACAGCTGCTGCTTTGCTGGCGCAAAAGATCATCACCAAAGAGCCAACTGGCGCGTGGACTTCTGAAATTACGGACGCTGTGAAGTAAAACTCTAAATACAAAAAAGGGGCGGAACATTGCTGTTCCGCCCCTTCTATATTATGGGTGATTACTCGCCCTTAACCTCAGGAACCGAAGGACGCGAGGCCGTCTTGCCAGCTTCGCGGCGGGCCATGAAGCTGTCGAATTCCTGTTTGTCCTTAGCGCGGCGCAGTTCGCGCAAGTCAGCTTCGAATTCCGAACGCATTTCGTCGAGCTTGCGGCGCTCATCATTCAAACGCTCGATTTCGGCAGTGCGCCATTCATCGAACGCCACATTGCCGGTATAGCCGGACTGAGCCGAATAGGCGTTGCGGCCAAAGCCACCAGCGGCGCGGCGGCAGGATGAGAAAACACCATCAACCGCGCTATTAGCATCCTGTTTGAAGCCATTGAGGCGCTCGCCAAACAAGACGTAGCCGAGCATCGCAAGGCCAACAGGCCAGAACACCATAAAGCCTGCAACAGTGAGCGCAATTGTTGCCGGGGTCCAAGCCGGACGAATAAGTGAGGACGTGTGCATGTGCAAAGTTTCCTTCAGCAATGACCCTCGCCCATAGGCGGATAGCCGTCGGTGCTAGGTCGTTTCGGCAACATAGGCTTGCCGCTCTGCTTCACTTAAGTATGGGAAAAAGCTGATTCAAGAATGTTCAAAATATAGTTGGTTATATCTTGAATCCGTATTTTTTATAATTATCGAGCGCCAAGATTGCGATGCCAATGACCAAGCCCCAAAATGGTGCGCCGATGCCGAAGAAGGCTATGCCCGAAGCTGTGGTTGCAAAAGTCGCGACGGCGGCGATGCGCTCATTATCTTTGGTCAGCGCAATAGAAAGCGCATTTGCCAACGGTGGCATCAAAGCGAGTCCGGCCACCAGCGCGATAAGACTTTTGGGAAGTCCTGCCAGTAACGCTACGAAATAGCCGCCGCCAATGGCTAGAATAAGATAGAACAGCGCATAAAAAGGGCCTGTCAGCCAACGTTTGCGCGGATCGGGATGCGCGTCGGGGCCTGTGCAAATCGCGGCGGAAATCGCGGCAAGGTTAGTGGTGCTTCCGCCAAAGAAAGCCGACACGAGCGAGAAAAAGCCGGTAACGGCGATAAGCTCGCCAGCAGGCGGATGATAATCGGCAGCACGTAATACAGCTAAACCCGCTAGGTTCTGCGATGCCATCGTGACGAGATAAAGCGGCAGCGCGAGGCCAATTGCAGCTTTCAACGAAAACTCCGGTGTGATGTATTCCGGCCACGTCGCGCTGAAACTTGGTGCGGTCTGTGAAAGGCCAAGCATGGAAGCATAGACAATGCCGCCAATTAAAACGCCGAGCACGGCCAGAGACGGGTTCCATAAACGCAGCAAGAAGAACGCCCCAACCAGCGGCAAAATGAGGAACGGATCAAGCCCGGCCGCCTTGGCCGCGCCAATGACGAAACTTGCCAAAATACCAGCCAACATGCCGGACGAGACTGACGAGGGAATGCGCGAGACCAGCCGCATTAGGGGCGAAAACATGCCCGTTACAATTAGAGCAAGAGCAGTGAGGATAAACGCACCAACGGCCGCATGAATATCAAAACCAGTTGACGCAGCAATGAGCGCGGCTCCGGGTGTGGACCAAGCGGTGACAATGGGCATCCTGTGACGCCACGAAAGAATCGCAGTCTCTGCCACCATAGCAAGGCAAATGCACGTAACCCAGCTGGCTATTTGCGCAGGCGATGCACCAACAGCGACTGCGGCTGATACAATAATGGCAATCGTGCCGCCAAACCCGACGATGGCGGCGACGAGCGCCGAAGCGATGACTGAACTGCGCATTAAAAGGCTTCCGTCTGTTCGAGCATGGAAAGTACAGTCCGCTCCAGTAGCTCTAAATCTTGTGGCCGTGACAGGCGATGGTCGCCATCGGGAATCATCGTCATAGTCAAATTATCCGCAGGCAAATGCGTCGCCAGCTTTAGCGCATGGCTAAACGGCACATCTTCGTCCTTCAAACCTTGCAAAATATGCACCGGACAGTGGGTATGAATAATGCCGTCTAGGATTCTGTTAGCGCAGCCATCATCCAAAAATGTCCGCGACCATATGTTCGGTTCGGCGAGATATTCGGACTTTTCCTCAAACCAGCCCTTAGTGGCAAGGTCCTGCTTCTCCGCGTCGGTCAGTTTTGGTTCAATCAATTCCATCGCAAAATCTGGCGCAGGCGCAATCAGGACCAGTCCCTTGACGCGCGTTCCATTGCCGGATTTTTGCAATTCCGCCAAAATCCGCAGCGTAATCCACGCACCCATGGAGGAGCCGATAAGAACGAAATCCTGTGGTGCCTGTTGGCCGATAACAGCAAGGCTTTCCGCTACCCATTTTGTAATTGTTCCCTCGCGCCAGTCGCCTGAGGAAAGGCCGTGACCAGAATAATCAAACCGCAACATGGGGGTATTCAAGCGCTCAGCTAAAGCGTCAAGATAAACCGCCTTCGAGCCGTGCATATCCGAGCGCCAGCCGCCTAGCCAGATCAGTCCCGTTCCCGAACCATCGCGATTGATATAGGCAATGCTCTCGCCGCCAACGGTTATATGATTTGTCATAAAATGCCTGCTGAAATCATGCTGGACCTGTTTGACATGGCTATTAGCCAAAGCAAAGGTCATTTTTGACCGTTCATTCGCCTTCTGCCCAAACTTAGTCTTGACAAACCCGGCGTCCCGCGCACATTGCGCGCACCATTAATTTCAGGAGTTTACGCCCATTCGTCGTCCCTTTAGAGCCCCGCCAGCCGTCACCAAAGATGGCCCGAAGTCCAACCGCGATATTCGCGTTCCCCGTGTTCAGCTGATTGATATTGAAGGCAAGAACATCGGTATCATTCTCACGCAAGATGCGTTGGAGATGGCTGAAGCCGCAGGTATGGACCTTGTTGAGATTGTTCCAAACGCGGAACCGCCGGTCTGTAAGATCGTTGATCTTGGTCGCATGAAGTATCAGACGCAGAAGAAGGCGGCTGAAGCGCGCAAGAAGCAGAAAATCGTCGAAATCAAAGAAATCAAGATGCGTCCGGGCATTGATAGTCATGACTATGACGTCAAAATGCGCGCCGTTGCGCGTTTCTTTGAAGAAGGCGATAAGGTTAAAATCACCCTTCGCTTCCGTGGTCGCGAAATGGCCCACCAAGAGCTTGGGATGAAGCTGTTGGAAAAGGTGAAGGAAGATACAGTTTTGACAGCCAAAGTTGAGGCCGAGCCAAAGCTGGAAGGCCGTCAGATGATGATGGTTCTTTCGCCGAAGTAAGATTAGTTTTGTAAAGCTATAAGCCCGCTGATTTGAAGTCAGCGGGTTTTGTTTATTCAAACTTATGATCGACCTTCATAAAGTTGACGCAACAATCGCACTGTGCGCTAAGTCAGCGACTGCTGTGACGCTAACAAGCCAGCGCCGTTACTGAGATATGTACCTATGATGACCAGCCAGCCTGAAAACAACACCCGCCCGCTTGGAAATTATCAGCACTTGCGCCGTATATGGCTCTTTGTTGCCCTGATAATCGTCGGGCTGTCTCTGCTGTTTGTGAAATCAGCGTGGCAATCAGACCTGACCTATAGAGCAATCCAGTTTTGTAGTATCGCTTTTATATGGGCGGGTATCTTGGGCCGCCTTTGGTCAATTTTGTACATTGGTGGGCGAAAGGCGCTCGAAGTCGTTACAACTGGCCCTTATTCGATGATGCGTAATCCGCTGTATTTCTTTTCGGCAATAGCCTCAGTTGGCGTTGGCGGGTTAACTGGCTCACTTATCATTGCGGCGCTTGCCGGCATTTTCTGCGTGATTGCCTTTTTAATTGTCATCAGGCGCGAGGAAGAATTCCTCGGTGGCACATTTGGCAAGCCCTACGCTGACTATTGTGCCCGCGTGCCACGATTTTTTCCTAATATCTCGCTCTTTAAGGATGAAGACTCGCTCGAAGTGAGCCTGCGCCGAGTTTACTCGACATTTTTAGATGGCTTAGTGTTCTTCGTAGCATTGCCATTGTTTGCGTTGGTCGATTATTTGCAAAATTCCGGCTATTTGCCGGTGCTCCTGCGCCTTTACTAACATCCGATCAGCAATTTTTGCTGAATCTAATCAGGGTGTTGCGCTTCTCAAAGCCTATGGTTATAAGGCCCCGTTCAAACCGCCCGGCAGGGCATGCCGTGGCGGTTTATTATGCTTGGTTAGCAACCGGTCTGTTGTTTGCCATACCCACCACTCAAGGAGAGCAAAATGCCCAAGATGAAGACCAAGTCCGCTGCTAAAAAGCGGTTCAAAATCACTGGCACCGGCAAAGTTATGGCCGCTGCTGCAGGCAAGCGCCATGGCATGATCAAGCGCAGCAACAAGTTTATTCGCGATGCACGCGGCACGATGGTACTTTGCGATGCCGACGCCCGTATTGTGAAGAAATTTTTGCCTAACGGCCTCTAACCGGCCAGCGTATCTTAAGGAGATCATAAAATGGCACGTGTAAAAAGAGGCGTTACGTCTCACGCCAAGCATAAAAAAGTATTGAAGCAGGCAGAGGGCTTTCGTGGCCGTCGCAAGAATACTATCCGTGCAGCCAAAGCTGCTGTGGATCATTCAAAGCAATATGCCTACCGTGACCGCAAGAACAAGAAACGCGTATTCCGCGGCTTGTGGGTTCAGCGTATTAATGCTGCTGTGCGCGAACATGGTTTGACATACGCTCGCTTCATTGACGGCCTCACAAAGGCTGGCATCGTGGTTGACCGTAAGGTTATGTCCGATATGGCGATCCATGAGAATGCCGCCTTCATCACGCTGATTGATGCAGCGAAGAAGGCTTTGGAATACCTAAAAGACACAACACCAAACGCTTTTGAGAGCGCTGTCGCATAACGCCAGCGTCTTCCCAAAGACAAGTCTATATTCTTGGGAAACCCGCGCTGGCAGGCTCAGCGCGGGTTTTTCTATTTAACCAACTCCGGTGACATGATGAGCGATTTAGGCACACTCGAATCCAGCCTGTTGGCTGATATTGCAGCGGCGCAAGACGAGGCTTCGATAGAAGCCGTGCGCGTTTCTGCAATGGGTAAAAAGGGCTCGCTCTCGGAGCTTTTGAAAACACTCGGCACAATGTCGCCGGATGAACGCAAGACCACGGGCGCTGCGATCAACGCGCTGAAAGACCGTGTGATGGAAGCGCTGTCGTTGCGCAAATCCATTTTGAAAGACGCAGCAATCAACGAGCGCCTCAAACGTGAAACAGTTGATGTCACACTGCCAGGCCGCGCGGCGCAGGTGAATTCCGGCCGCATCCATCCAATCAGCCAAGTTATTGATGAAATCACCGCAATATTTGGCGATCTTGGCTTTGCCATTGCCGAAGGTCCGGATGTAGAAACTGACTATTATAACTTCACCGCGCTGAACTTCCCAGAAGGCCATCCGGCCCGCGAAATGCACGACACATTCTTCTTCAACACAAAAGAAGATGGCACGCGCAAACTGCTGCGCACGCACACATCGCCGGTGCAAATCCGCACGATGGAGGCGCAAAAGCCCCCGATCCGCATCGTTATTCCGGGCAAAACCTACCGCATGGATAGCGACGCCACCCATTCGCCAATGTTCCATCAGGTTGAAGGCTTGGTCATCGACAAGACAGCGAACGTCGCCAACATGAAATGGGTGCTGGAAGAGTTCTGCAAAGCCTTCTTTGAAGTGCCAAGCGTCACCATGCGCTTCCGTCCATCGTTCTTTCCGTTCACGGAACCATCGATGGAAGTGGACATCAAATGCGACCGTTCACGGCCAGGCGAAGTGCGCTTTGGCGAGGGCAATGATTGGATGGAAATTTTGGGTTGCGGGATGGTTCACCCTAATGTTTTGCGCGCTGGCGGTCTAGATCCTGATGAATATCAAGGCTTTGCATGGGGCATGGGCATCGACCGCATTGCCATGCTGAAATACGGAATGCCGGATTTGCGGGCGTTTTTCGATGCCGATGTGAGATGGCTGAGCCATTATGGGTTTAGACCGCTGGATATGCCAACGCTGTTTGGCGGGCTGAGCGCGTAAGGAGAAACAATCATGAAATTCACCCTCTCCTGGCTCAAAGACCATCTTGAAACCGATGCTACGCTGGACCAAATCTGCGAACGACTGACGATGATTGGCCTTGAAGTTGAAAGCCTTGACGACAAAGCGGGCCTGCGTCCGTTCAAAATCGCTAAGGTTTTGACAGCAGTTCGCCATCCGGATGCTGATAAATTACAAGTACTTAGCGTGGATAATGGTTCGGGTAAGCCCATCCAAGTGGTGTGCGGTGCGCCGAATGCGCGGGCTGGACTTATTGGCGTTTTAGGTAATCCCGGGGACTATGTTCCGGGCCTCAATGTGACACTTGGCGTGGGCAAAATTCGCGGTGTTGAATCATTTGGCATGATGTGTTCGGAGAGTGAACTTCAGCTTTCTGACAGCCATGACGGCATTATCGAACTGCCGGAAAATGCGCCAATCGGCCAGTCTTATGCGACATGGGCACATCTGGATGACCCGATGATTGAGATCAATCTCACGCCCAACCGTCCGGACTGCACGTCCATCCACGGCATCGCGCGTGACCTTGCTGCCTCTGGGCTTGGCACATTAAAAACCAAGCCAATTCAGGCGCTTAAGGGCAATGGACCATGCCCCGTTTCGGTGAAAATTGAAGCATCAGACCTGTGTCCGGGCTTTGCTTTGCGCCTTGTAAAGGGCGTCAAAAACGGACCTAGCCCGAAGTGGATGCAGCAGCGGTTGATCGCTATTGGGCTTCGCCCGATCAATGCGCTGGTGGATATTACCAACTATCTGACCTTTGATCGCGGGCGTCCGTTGCATGTGTTTGATGCCAAAAAGGTTTCGGGAAATCTCGTGGTGCGTCGTGGCAAAGAGGGTGATGAAATCCTCGCTTTGGATGGCAAAACCTACAAATTAACTTCCGAAAACTGCGTTATTTCGGATGATAATGGCGTGGAATCCATCGCGGGCGTCATGGGCGGCGAGCATTCTGGCTGCGATGAGAACACTACGGATGTGCTGATTGAGTCCGCTTTGTGGGCGCCTTTGAACATTGCAAAGACGGGCCGCACGCTCGGTATTATTACCGATGCACGCTATCGCTTTGAGCGCGGTGTGGACCCAGAGATGATGCGCCAAGGGCTCGAACTGGCTACGGAGATGGTACGGAACTTGTGCGGAGGCGAAGCGAGCGACGTGTTGGTCGAAGGTTACACCAAGGCTGAACCTAAAGTGGTCTCGTTCCCCTACGCCGATGTGAAGCGCCTCACGGGCATCGAAGTTTCGAAGGCGGAAAGCCTGTCTATTTTGACCCGCCTCGGTTTCACTGTTTCGGGCACGGGCGACGTGGTGGATGTCACCGTTCCCTCATGGCGGCCAGATGTTGATGGCAAGGCGGATCTCGTCGAAGAAGTCATGCGCATCAACGGCGTGGATAATATTGCGCCGCAGCCGCTTGCCGCACTTGGTACGGTCAACACCCGTATTCTTACCACGCTGCAAATCCGCACACGGCTTGCCAAGAGAACCTTGGCCGCGCGTGGGATGATGGAAGCGCTCACATGGTCGTTCATCTCGGCTGGCAATGCGGCGCTGTTTGGCGGCGGTAAGCCGGAGCTGAAACTGGCGAACCCGATTGCAGCCGACATGTCCGATATGCGGCCTTCGCTTTTGCCGGGGCTAATTGCTGCAGCGCAGCGCAATGCGGATCGTGGATTCAATGATGTGGCACTGTTTGAAGTGTCCGGCATTTATGAGAACGATACCCCGGAAGGTCAGCGCCGCGTGGCAGGCGGCGTGCGGCGTGGCACGGCAGGTATCGCCATCCAAGGCCGCTCGTGGGCAGGCAATGCGCCGTCTGTGAGCGTGCATGATGCCAAGGCTGATGCGCTGGCCGTGCTGGAGGCTTGCGGGCTTTCGGCAGATAAGGTGCAGATCGAAGTTGGCGCGCCTGCGCATTTCCACCCCGGTCGTTCCGGCGTTATCAAACAAGGCCCGAAAATTGTTCTGGGCTATTTCGGCGAATTCCATCCCAAGGTTTTGGAAGCGCTAAAGGCGGACGGTCCGCTGTGCGGCTTTGAAGTGTATGTGGATGCGCTGCCTGAGCCAAAGGCTCGCGCCGTGCGCACCAAGCCGCGTTTGGACTTGTCGCCATTCCAAGCCCTCAAGCGCGACTTTGCTTTTGTGGTTTCGAAGGAAACGCTGGCAGGCGCAATTTTGAAAGCAGCGCAAGCTGCGGACAAAAAGCTCATCACCGCCACCAACGTATTCGATATTTTCGAAGGCGCTTCAATTGGTGAAGGCAAGAAATCCGTCGCCATCGAAGTCACCATCCAGCCACAGGATAAGACGTTGGCTGATGATGAATTGGAGGCCTTGGCCAAGCGCATTGTGGAGGGTGTGGCCAAGGCTACAGGCGGCGTACTGCGGGGGTAAAATTTCGCAAGCTCCCCCTTGATTGCCGTTCATGGCTCATGTCACACATGGGCCATGAACATGATCCTGAACACCGACAGCTATAAATACTCGCACTTTGCGCAGTATCCTCCGGGCACCAAGGCGATTTCTGCCTATATCGAATCGCGCCCCGGCGGTATTTATCCGCATGTGCTGTTTTTCGGACTCCAGATGTTCCTGAAGGACTATCTCGCCAAAGGCATCACCATGGATGATGTGGACGAGGCGGATGAGTTGGTGACGGCACATGGTATGCCGTTTAATCGTCCGGGCTGGGAACTGCTTGTGAAGCGTCACAAGGGACAATTGCCACTGTCTATTGAGGCGCTGCCGGAGGGCATTATTGTGCCAAGCGGCACGCCCTTGGTGCAGGTGAAGAATACGGATCCGGATTTTTTCTGGCTGCCGACATTTATTGAAACGGCGCTGCTGCGCGGTGTTTGGTATCCTTCCACCGTGGCGACCATCTCGCACCATGTTCGCGGCATTATCTCCACGTTTCTCGACAAGACCTGCGATGACCCTGCGCCGGTGCTGCCGTTCCGTTTGCATGATTTTGGCGCGCGCGGCACGACATCTTTTGAGCAGGCCGGTATTGGCGGGTTGGCGCATCTGGTCAACTTTATGGGCACAGACACAGTGAGCGGCATTGTTTATGCGCGGCGTCATTATCACGAAAAAATGGCAGGCTTCTCCATCCCCGCTGCCGAACATTCGACCATGACATCGTGGGGCGAAGAGCATGAAGTGGACGCCTATCGCAACATGATCCGCCAGTTTGGCGGACCGGGCAAGCTGGTGGCTGTGGTATCCGATAGTTATGATCTCTATCGCGCCGTGCGTGAAATCTGGGGTAAAACCTTAAAGCATGAAGTCGAAACCATGGGTGGCACGCTGATCGTGCGGCCGGACAGTGGCGATCCGACAGTCGTGCCTATTGATGCGATTGATATGCTGGGCGAGTCTTTTGGCTACACGACAAACGCCAAAGGCTATCGCGTCTTGAACCCTTGTGTACGGGTTATCCAAGGTGATGGTGTGACGCCGGATTCCATCAAGATTATTCTTGAGCGTTTGACGCGTAAGGGTTGGTCGGCAGAAAATATCGCGTTTGGCATGGGTGCGGGCCTCCTGCAAAAACTGACCCGCGACACACTGCGCTTCGCTATGAAAGCCAACGCACGGCTGGATGACGGCAATCACTGGACGGGCGTTAACAAAGACCCGAAAACGGACCCCGGCAAAGCCTCCAAGCGCGACAGGCAGGCGGTGGTGCTGGATCATGGTGAGATTGATGCAGTCTCGCTGGAAGATTTGGGCGGTCGCAAAAACTGGCTTCAGCCAGTGTGGAAAAACGGCGAGCTTTTGGTGGATTGGACATTGGCCGAGGTGCGGGCGAGGGCCGCGCAAGGGCTCGTTCATGGCTAGTGGATTTGCCTTTTACATCTGCCATTTACCAGTCTATGGTCCGGCGAAATTCAACTAGTTTACTTAAGGAATGACCATGTTTCGTTGGGGTGTTTTATCGACTGCAAAGATTGGCCGTGAACATGTGATTCCGGGCATCATTGCTTCCAGCAATGGCATTCTGGCGGGCATTGCCAGCCGCGAATTGGCCAAGGCTGAAAAGCTGGCGCAGCATTTCGGGGCGCTGAAAGCCTTTGGTTCATATGAAGAATTGCTGGCCTCGCCGGATATTGATGGTGTTTATATTCCGCTGCCAACGTCGCAGCATGTTGAATGGTCGCTGAAAGCGGCAGCCGCTGGCAAGCATGTGCTCTGCGAAAAGCCGATTTCGCTCGATGCCAATGATATTGATAAGCTGATTGCCGCGCGGGATGAGCACAAGGTCATCATCTCTGAAGCCTTCATGGTGACCTATCATCCGCAGTGGATAAAGGTGCGGGATTTGATCGCCAATGGTGCGATTGGCACGCTGCGCCATGTGCAAGGTGCTTTCACCTACTTCAACACCGATCCGACCAACATGCGCAATATTTTGGAACTGGGCGGCGGCGCATTGCCAGATATTGGTGTTTACCCGACCGTTTCCACGCGCTTTGCGACCGGCAAGGAACCGCTAAAAGTCAGCGCCAAGGTCGAGTTTGATCCGGTGTTTAAGACCGATACTTATTCGTCGATTCGTGCGGATTTTGGTTCGTTTGAATTGTCGTTCTATCTGTCCACCCAGATGGCTAACCGTCAGACCATGGCCTTCCATGGCGATGCCGGATACATCGAAGTGGCAGCGCCATTTAACGCCAGCCTTTATGACCATGACCATATCACGCTGCATAATCGTGCCCACGACGGCGCGCAGATTTTCCGCTTCCCCGGTCTCAACCAATATACTGTTGAATGCGAAGCGTTTGTGAAGGCTGCCACTGGCGGCGACCAAAAGCTGTTCACATTGGAAAGCTCAAAATCCAACCAAAAGCTGATTGATGCGATTTTTAAGGCTGGGAAGAGTGGCAACTGGGAAGCGGTTTAATAACTCACCACCAATTTGGTGATGGAGGCGGCATGGTAATGCCGTTTTCTTCGTTTAAAGCGGCCATTTTTGCATGATCCGGCGGGCCTGGTGGCATAGCTGAAATGGCGCGCAAAATAGCTTGCGTATATTTGCCTGGTGTTGCCACCCATGTTGTTTTGCCCGGCACCTCGCTGATGCAGCGAAAGCCATGAAAGGTTCCGCGTGCAAAATTCAAAACTGCGCCGGGACCAACCCTAGTGATGACACCATCGAGAAAAATCTCAAACTCACCTTCTTTGATGAAGACAATTTCATCGTCGAACTCATGCTTATGAGGCGGGACGCCCATGCCTTTGGGTGTGGTTTCATCCATTACATAGTAATCTCCACCTGTATCCTCACAGGTGATCCGCTCGACAACTTCTTGACCAAATACGTTGAGTGTTTTCCCGCGGGACGTTCCCGCAGCAACGACGAAGGCAGGTTTAGCGGCAGTCATGGCGGAAATCTCCTGTTTAACGTTGGGCCTCTAATTCTGCGGGTGTGATTTTTCCATCGCCATTGGCGTCGATCGTGCGGAACGCTACGCCGTATACGCCGAGGAACTTGACGCGTTTTGCCTGACCGGAGCCGGTTGCGGCTAGTTCATTGATGAGCACGACAATTTCATTGGAATCGATGGTGTGACTGCCGTCTTTATCGGCTTTGAGAAATGCGTTCTTTTCGGCGCTGGAATAGGCGTGTGCCGTGAGCGAGGAAAGCATAAGGCAGGCGCAGGCAGCGAATAGTCTTTTCATAGCGATTATCTTCGTTTGAATACCAGCTCAGAATAGCCGAACCACGAAAACACCGCAACGCTGCCGGAGGCAATAACCAGCGCGATGAGTGCGTTCACTTGGGGCATCACCGTAAGTACAGCCGCGTAGATGGTGTAATTTAGCAGACTGCCAATGAGCCCAACGCTGCCGTAGCGTGCCGCCTCGTGGGCGACGCCGCGCTGGCTTGGGCCAAAGGTTAGATAGCGGTTCATCAGCCATGTGCTTGTCATGGCAACCGCAATGGCGATAACGCGAGCGCTGTAGGGATCGAGCGGCGTGAAATGAATGAGGGCGGACAAGGTGCTGGCATCGATTAAAAATCCAGCAGCGCCGACAAGGCCGAACTTTAGAAGTTTCACCATACTATGCACCGCCGGAGATAACGAAAAGACCAGCCAACACTAGCGCCGTGCCAAAGCCCTTGCGCCATGTCAAAGGCTCGCCGAGGAAATACCATGCCAGCAATGGGACCAGCACAAATGTAAGGGCCATGAACGGATAGGCAAAGGATAGCGGCACGCTTTTGAGGAGGAAAATCCAGATGATCGTGCCAAGGCCATAGATTATCAACGCTACGATCAGGAAGGGATTGGTGATTAATCCGGCCAGTCCCGCCGCATCAACCGCGCCTGCGCGATCGCTGGCAAGTTTGAACAGCACCTGTCCGGTGGCGATCATGACAGGTGTCAAGATCAAACCGCTAATCACCGGAAGGGGTAGGTTGTTTAGCATGTGCCTTCGACGGTGCGGTCTTCGCAGTAATAGATATCACGGCCAATATCCACGCACTCATATTTCGGCGGCACAGGATGCACTGCGCGCAGGAACGAGTGCGTGTAAGGGAAGAAGTTAAAGTGTGGATTGAAGGCATATCGTGATTCACGCTCACGCGGCACGATGATGATGAGCTTTTTCTTGGTGATACGGCGCAGCTCGGCAATCGCCTCGCGGTATTCCAAAACATGCTCAATCACATGGGTACAGATAACGGTATCAAACTCGCCGTCCTTGAAAGGCAAGGCTTCAATTTTGGCGGCCACATATTCAACGCCGGGAATGGCGGACGCATCTTCTACAACAAAGTCCACGCCAGTCAGGCGTTTTAGGTTTGGCTTTGCCGCATGAATGAGGGAAAGCAAAACGCCGGTTCCACAGCCAACGTCACATACGCTGTCGCCCTCAACATCGGCGATAATCTTGGCTACGCAGGCTTTGGAGTTATCCGTGCCTTCGTGCACACGCGGATGGTCGCGGTAAAGCTGCTCATACTCCTGCGGTGTTAAAAACGGTGCGCGCTCGCGAAAGCTGGCCAGCGTATCAATATGCTTGCCCCACACCATTTTCGCCATGCCGCGAAACAGGCCGCTGTCGCGCATAAAGGGCGGGAGAATATCTTCGATAACAAAACGGATTTTGTTGGTGGTTTCGCGGTTCATTGCAATATCCAGATTAAATGTGATTAGGCGGCGCGGCTTAGTGTCTTTTTGTCGGTCTTGCGGCGCGGCTCGATAATTCCCTCAGGCTGATAGCGCTCGCCGCGACGGGCTGGCAGGCTTAGGTAAAATATCCGCTTTTGCTCAGCGCGGCCACGCGCGACTGAATCCAAAATAAGACCCGTGAATATCGACAGCATCGAGATCGTGAACATGCCGATGCCGAGGTTCCAGCTTGGCAGTTTGTTGACGAGGCCAGTGGTGAAAAATTCAATGACAACCGGAAGGGCAAAGCCGATGCCAAGTAACGCGAAAAACGCCGCCAAATAGCCAAACAGGCGCATTGGCTGTGTTTCCTTCATGAGCGACAAAAACATCTTCAAAATCTTGTAGCCGTCTTTGAAGGTCGATAGTTTTGATTCGGAGCCCTCCGGACGGCGGCCATATTCCAATTCGATTTCACAAACCGGTAGTTTAAGCTGCGAGGCGTGCACGGACATTTCTGTCTCAATTTCGAAGCCACCAGAAACCGCCGGAAAGCTTTTCACATAACGGCGTGTGAATACGCGGTAGCCGGAGAAGATGTCGGTGAAATCTTTGCCAAACAGTGCTTGATATAACGTGTTGAAAATCTTGTTGCCAAAGGCATGGCCTGCTCGGCCCGCATCATCGGTTACGCCCTTGCGCACACCCACCACCATATCCGAGCGCTCTGACAAAAGAGTGCGAATGAGTTCTGGTGCATCGGCAGGCGCGTAGGTGCCATCGCCATCGGCCATAATGTAAATATCGGCGTCAATGTCGGAGAACATGCGGCGTACAACATTGCCCTTGCCTTGGCGTGGCTCGCGAACAACCTCTGCGCCAGCCACACGGGCACGAAGCGCTGTCATATCTTTGGAGTTGTTGTCATAAACATATATGCGCGCACCGGGCAGAGAGGCTTTGAAACCTGCCACAACATCGGCAATCGTCAGCTCTTCATTGTAGCAAGGCAGCAACACTGCAACATCGTAACCCGCTAAAACATCTGACATCTGGTAAACCTGTGCGTTAAAATACGAATTCAATTGTTCCGGATATTTTGGAACTTCGTTCATTATGGCGGGCTTGGGTTAAGGCATCGTTATTTGAGGCTGCACGCGCGAAGACATCTTTGGTGTCCTCGACACATGATTAACGAAATGTTTGCGGCCATGAGCGATGAATGGTGGTCCGGAGATATTACAATTGCAAAACACCCCTATAGAGTCCAATCGCGCCGAAACGCCGGCGAGCCAAAATCGTGCGCTTGTCATTTTTGCTGCATCGCTCATCTGCGCCGTGATGTTTACACTGTTGAGCTGGAGCCAAGAGTGGCCGTTCGACAAGGTGCGGTTTCTTAGTGGCACAGACGATTTGCTGCGCATGGTCAATGTGCGCGATTTGATTGGCGGGCAGAGCTGGTTTGATCTTCACCAATATCGTTTGGGCTTGCCCGGCGGGACGTTGATGCATTGGTCTCGGTTGGTCGATTTGCCAATTGCGCTTCTGGTCATGCTTGGCAATGCCGCAGCGCCGGGTTTCGGCGAAATGATTACCGCCACGTTGTGGCCCTTTGCGCTTTTTGTTACCGCACTCATGGGCTTCTTGGTGGCTGTGCAGCGTATATCCGGCGTCAGCAATATGCTTCCCGGTCTTGTTATCGGTGGGTTCGGCCTTGTTGCCAGCGGCGTTTTTGATACCGGCTCTATTGACCATCATAATGTCCAATCGGCATTAGGCATGTGGCTGATTGCCCTGTTGATGCCATCTGGCAAGCAGATGCGCGATTTTGCCATTGCCGGTATTCTAGCAAGCTTAATGCTGGCTGTCGGCATGGAGGCGCTGCCCATAATTGTTGGCGCTGGGTTAGTGGTTATCACGCGCTTACAGTTCGAGGGCGATGCTCTCATTTTACCGACGCGCCGGTTCGGCCTTGGGTTAGCACTGTCTTTGGTCGTCTTGTTTTTTGCACTCATCGGCCCGCAGAATTACACCGGCACAACATGCGATTCATATTCGCTATTTCACCTGTGCTGTGGTGGTGTTGGCGGATTGGCGCTTTATGCAGGGCTTAGCGACACCGCGCGGGCGCGACTTCCTAATGCTAATCTGACGGCACCATTAATTGCTGGTGCGTTGGCTTTGCTTATTGCGGTGATATTTTTCCGTCCTTGTTTGGCTGATCCTGTTGGTAGTCTTGATCCAAAGCTCAAAATCTTTTGGCTCGATAGCGTTTT
>JANPBE010000386.1:0-7116 GCA_031430295.1 Phyllobacterium sp. | reverse complement strand
CCAATCGACAGGAAAGGCGAAATTCATCTCCCTGAGGTCGGGAGCATTAAGGTGACAGGAATGTCATTGATGGAGGCGTCGTCGGCGATTAGTGCAAGGTTAGGAACGGCGTTTCGCGATATCGGGCGGCTTTCTGTGCGTGTGAAAGAGAGCAAGTTAGTCGTCGCCGTTGGAGGTCAGGTCAAACAACCGGGAACGGTGGAGCTGCCGGGAGATGCCAACGTCCAAGTCGCGATTACCGCAGCGGGCGGCATCGCGGCGGGCGCTCAGCTTGATGGCACTAAAATTATTCGCGGTAGCAAGATCATTTTGTTTAACTACAAGAAATTTCTCGATACCGGCGATGCCACTATATTGCCTCAACTTGAGCCGCTGGATGTCGTGTTCGTGCCGACATCGCCGCTTACAGGAAATGTGCAAATTGACTTTGACGCCCAAACATTGGCCCGTGCAGGCGATGGCGCGGATGAAGCTAAGGCAATTTCGGTGTTTGGCGAGGTCATCAACCCCGCCAAGTTTTCCTACAAACCGGAATCCACAGTCGTTGATATGTTAATGCGCGCCGGTGGCGTCACCCGCTATGCCTCAGTGGAGCAAATCCGGATTATCGCTGATGGCAAGCCGGTGCTGTTCAACCTTCAGGAATATTTAGACTCCGGCAATGCCAAAAAACTTCCCCCCTTAAAACCCGGCGCGACGATTTTCGTGCCAATACAAGAAGAGCAAATCCGCAAGGGTAAGCACACTGTCTATGTGATGGGCGAGGTAGCCAAACCGGGTGCTTTTGCTTTGCAAGCTGGCGCTACATTTGTGGATATTCTCGCCAATTCCGGCGGTCCGACGCGCTATGCCGACATACGCCAAATCCGCATTCTCAAGGGCGATGGTAAGGTCGTGATGTTTGATATGAACGCCTTCACTGAAGGCAAGGGTGGCACGATTCCCGACGTTATTGCTGGTGACGCCATCCTTGTGCCGGAGAAGGTTGAAAATATCGAACCATCGTGGCTGAAAATTCCCTCCAGCCGCGTCGTACAAGTCATCGGTGCCGTTTATAAACCGGGACGCTATGAATGGTCGGATGATATGAGCTTGTTTGATTTGATTGCCCAAGCGGGCGGTCCGAACGAGCAGGGCGATCTCTCAGCAATTCGCATCTTAAAAAGCAAGGATGATGTTTTCAAACCACAGATCTTCAATCTGGCAGAATTTATCAAAAATGGCGGTTCGGCCCAATCCGTTCCGAAAATCCGCGCAGGCAACATCATTATAATGCCGGAATTGCCTAAAGATCCCACTGACAATAAGTCGATGTGGCTGGCTCAATCGCCTGCTCGTTCAATTTACATTATGGGCGCAGTGAACTCAGGCGGACGCTATGCTTTTAGCGCCGAGATGGGCTTCCTCGATATTTTGACCGCAGCTGATGGACCGAGCAAAACAGCAGACCTTCGCCACATCCGCATCTCCAATCGCGGCGGTAAGCTAAGCGAAGTGCATTCGTTTGACTTTGAACTCTATATGGAAACCGGCGATGAAACCCTGCTGCCCCGCGTGAGAAACGGCGATGTGATTTACGTGCCAGACCGTGAGCAGGATTGGACAGAGCAATCGGTGGAAAACACCGTGCGGGTCATTGGTGCTGTAGCCAAGCCGGGGCGCTATAAGTTTACCGACCGCATGTCGATTTTAGATTTGCTGGCCGAGGCAGGTGGCCCGAACGAAGCCGCGCTTCAGGACCGCATCATCGTCGTGAACATCGGCAAGGAGGCCAAGGCGAGCTACTTTGATCTGATTAGCTTCTCTCGCACCGCCGACTACAGCAAATTGCCAGTCGTGCGTACTGGCGATACGGTCTATGTGCCCGACCAGTCACAAAGCCACTGGAACCGCTTTATGACCGGCGTTCGCGATACATCACAAATCGTGGCGCTGGTCGCCGCCATTGCAGCGCTATGATGGAGTGCTGATGTATCAAACCGCCAACACACGCTGTGCGCAACGTATTCATGCCGCAACCTTTGCGCAGAGCGTACGCTCGCTCGGAATTTCAGCCGTCGAAACCGAAGCCAAGTCAGGAGACCTTGCCCGCGACATAGCCATCACCACGGCTGGATTTGGCAAGCGGGTGATGCTCATCAACGTGCGGGAACTCAATGAGTATGGTGTCAAAGGGGGCACAGCTAAGGACTTTTTAAAAGGTGCGATTGACTCGAACGAAGGTATTTTGGACGTGCGCATCATGCGCGGCAGCGATGCGCAGCGTACGATCAATGACAGAAGCGCCTTGCACGCTTTGCTGATAGAACTAGCTGAATTCATCGATGCGATCATCTTGGACTTACCGGCCCATGATGAGGCAATGCCCGCGGTTTACGGCCCGATTGCGGCACTCGTGCTGGATTCCGTCATGCTGGTCGCCACGCCTTCGGTGACGCCGGCAATCAAGCTAAAAGAGGCCCTGTCATGGCTGCGCGAATCCGGAGCGGTGATTGCCGCAATTGTTCTCAATGACCGGTATAATCCCACGCTTGGCGATGAAATAATCCGCGAATTCCGCCGCCTGTCGAAATACTTCCCCTTCCTGCAACGCTTTATCGAGGCGCAGGTAGCCGCTTTTCCCGCACTAAACCGTCACCATTAGGATCAATCATGATACTTCATTTTTTAGATACAAAAGTCATTGGTGGCATCGAAACCCATGTCGAGACTTTAGTTAAAGCGCAAAACGCGGCGGGTCACAGTGCGGCGGTAGTGCTGTGGCGTTGTCACGATCATGGGCAAACCTTAGAGCGTTTCAAAAGGTCCGGCCTGCGCGTCATAAATGCGGGCGGCAGTTTGCGCACGCTCTATCGTATATTGACCCGCCTGAGGCCATCCATCTTGCACACGCATGGCTACAAGGGCGGCATCATCGGCCGACTGCTAGGGCGGATTACGGGCGTCGCAGTCGTCTCCACGTTTCATGCAGGCGAGCGGGGAAAGTACCCTGTAAACCTTTATCAGACCGTCGATGAGTGGACATCTTTCCTCGGCACCCGCATCGCCGTTAGCCGCGAGATAGCTAATTCCATGCCATTTGTCACAAGGTTTGTACCGAATTTCGTTGAAGTTCCGGAACACAACAGCCGCCCAAAAGACAGTCAACACATCTCCTTTGTTGGCCGGATTTCATACGAGAAGGGACCGGATATTTTCGGAACTATTGCCAAAACCTGCGGCAATAAAAGCAATTTTGTGATGTTTGGTGATGGCCCTTTGATGGGTGCTCTCAAATTGAAATTTGGCGATTATACTCGCTTCAACGGCTTTGCGACGGATATGAAGGAGGTGTGGGAACGCACGGAATTATTAGTTATGCCCAGCCGTAACGAAGGTCTGCCAATGGCTGCGCTGGAGGCTATGGCAAGAGGTATTCCACTCGCTGCGGCAAAGGTGGGCGCGCTGCCGGATATCATTCAGCACGGAATAAACGGGCTGCTATTTGAGGCAGAAAATGCCGAGGATGCCATTGCTGCGGTGGCAACCTGGCAATCAATGTCAAAGCGCAAAAAAGCCGCTATGTGCGCAGCTGCTCGGCAAACCATCCTCGAAAAGTACAGTAGCGTCACGGGACTACCAAAAATTATGCAAGCCTATCATCAAGCGGGTTGGCATGCTCCAGCTTCAATCATCAGCATGGTCCAATCATCATCGGGCCGGTAGCCGGTCAACTTATCGAGCGCCCCCGCCATGGCATTTATCGTTGCTTCCATTGGTGCATCCGCGTAGTCAGTTGCGGCTTGTAACACCAATGATGGAATGCCAATTCGATAAGCGAGGCCGTCTGGATCGACGCCGTCTGTGGCGGCAAAAAGCCTTTGTCCTTTGCTCAAATTAAACCTGAATGTTTTCGCCAACGGTAGGTCGCTTAAACCCGGCAGCGCTCCGGTAACGGCTATCTCCGCGACCTGTGTGCCAGAAAATAGAAGCGGCGAGGGGTGTCCACCGGACGCGATTTCAACTTCGCCGGATGGCAGTAAATCAATTACCAAAAACGTACCGATTACATGCTCCGGCAGATTGGCATGATAGAGCGCGGCAGAAAAGCCATTCACAAATTCAGCCGGTTCGCAGCCCTCAAGCCCCGCTTGGATACCGCGAAATAGGCCCACCCATGTTGCCGAGCGGGCAAGCGCATCCGTACCATGCCCCATCAAATCAGCTAAAACCAATCGCCGACGTGTTGTGCCGCCAAGATCAAGTAGCAGATCGCCACCGCCGCTCGCCGCAGTCCTCATGCGATAGGCGATTGTATAGCCTTTAAGAGTCGAAAAATCCGGGCGACCGACAATACCCTCAAGTATTTTGTTGAAATGCCGTGCCTCAATCAAACGCTGGCGCGAGTGTGCGGCGAGCGTTTTATCAATCGCTGCAAGCAATACCTTAGGGCGCACGGGCTTAGCCAAAACGGTCTCGATGCCTAGTCGCACAGCATCTTGAACAACCTGTTCCGAACTGTCGGAGGTGACCAGTATCATCGGGAAATTTAGGCCTTCGCCGCTGCGCTCAAGAGTCACCAAGAAGTCGCTGGATTTCCCATCGGTCAAGTGAATATCGGCGATAATCAAATCAATATCACCAATCAGCTTTTGCTTCATTTCCTCAAGCGAACTAGCCGTGCTGATCTCAAACCTGCCTGCCAGCACCGCCTCGAAGAGTGCCAATGTGGCGTCACTGTCCTCAACGATCAGCACCCGTGGTTTGCCCCGAGCGAAGCGGCGAAATAGCGTCAACTCATTCCAACCATCAATGCTACAATAGTGGGCCTTGTCCACAGCCTCGCGCATCAAGGCAAGCCCGCGCCCACTTTCTGAAAATATATCCGGCATGACTACAGCCTTAGCGTAGGCTTCATCGAAACCTAAATATGCGCCTCCGTCATCAGCGATTGTAACCTCAATGCCACGGCTGTTGGCCAGCAACCTTATGCGTAAATTCTCAGGTTTCGGGTTCCCGTGCAAAACCGAATTGGTCGCAGCCTCTGCGATGCATAGCTCAATGGCATCATTGACGTCTCTGGAAAACCGCAAATCTTCCAACCCACGGCGAATGCGTTTGCGTGCATCTCCAAGTGCGACAAGGTCCGCTGAAATGGACTCGTCAAACAGTATCATTCCGGAACCAGTGCTGCGCGTTTACCGCTAAAAAGTGAGACTACGTCAGCGGCAAGCGCTTTTGCCAACCGAAATGTCGGATGCGCCGTTAGCGCGGCGAAATGAAATTTGGCAGCTTCTCCAAAGTCACAATCGGCGCGCTGATGTTCAGCCAACGCTACATAATAGCGGCTCCGGGCTTGACGTAGCGCGTGTCTCATCGTCGGCCTCGCATCATGTTCGTACCGTTCAATAATCTGCTTCATGGCTTCCAAGCGTGCCTGCCGGTTTGATGTTAACGAGCCCGCTCGCTGCAAGTAGGACATCGTAACAGACGTCGAACAGGCAACCTTACCTCGCTCCGCCAGCCGCAGCCACAGATCCCAATCTTCCGCCGATGGCATCTCTTTTGCAAAGCCATTTGCATTTTGCAAAGCCTCCCGCCGCGCCATCACCGTCGATGTCCCGACCAAATTACAGCCAAGCAGCAATTCTAATGGCCGCTCAACGAGGCGATAGGGAGCTGAATCAGCTGCCGATGTGTTTGCCTTCCAAAAATCAAATGCGGTGCTGTGCGTCATGCCGTTCATATCAACATGTAGATAATCAGTGAACGAAAAAAGAACGTCCGGATTTTCGTGATGAAACGAAATCTGACTTTTTAACTTACGAGGCCACCAATAATCATCAGCGTCAAGAAACGCGATAAGATCTGATTTAGCTATTGATATCAATCGATTACGCGCTTCACTGGGGCCAAGCTGCCCGCCTTTTAACGTCACCAGTTCCGGATACTCTGCCTTGGCCTGCTCCAGATAATCCCAGCTTCCGTCCGTCGATCCATCGTCCAAAACCAATATCTCAAGCGGCCCTGCGTTTTGCATACGGATCGAATTGAGAGCAATGGGCAAGTACTCACGGCAGTTGTAGCTTGGGATAATAATTGAACAGACAGGCTTGATCACGGGTTTTGGCTCCTTGGTAATTCCATATGGCATTGGCTTTGCAAGGCTCATGCCGCAGTTGCAGCAAGGAATTTAACCATGGAAAACAGTAACGGCGAGACGAAGCCAAGCGCGGGGCTGATGCGCGGACAGACAAGTTCTATGGCTGTCTATGGTCTGTCGATCTTAATGCTGAAGGGCTTCTCGCTTATCACTATTCCGCTTTATGCGCGTTATCTCGGCCCCGCTGAGTATGGCAAGCTGGACATCGTTGTTTCTGTGATCGAATTTGTTGGCCTGTGTGCCTCGCTTGGTTTGGCGGATACACTTTATCGTTTCGCCTCAAGCGGTAGCGCCGCCGAGCGGGCACGGGCCGAAGGCCAAGTGTTTGGCACTGGTCTGATAGGCGCACTGGTTATAGCCTTTATCGTTCAACTTTTTGTCCCGTTCATCCATGATTTTTTTGGCATGACAGTCGCCATCGCGCCGCTAAGGGCAGGACTGTTCGCGGCCACGATTACAGGGCTTGTGGAACTCCCATTGGCGTGGATGCGCCTCCATAATCATCCGCTGCATTATCTTGCATTTATAACGGGGCGCTCAGTTTCACAAATTATGCTGACGTGGATTCTACTGCGACAAGGCCATGGCGCGGCGGCAATCCTCTATGCCACATTCGCCATCAACCTTGCCTCTGTTGCAGTCTTCGCCACGCTCAGTGCTCGTTCATGCCGCTTGGTGTTTAGCGGAAACGGCTTTGCCAACATGACGCATTATGGCCTGCCTCTGGTAGGCGGCGGGTTGGCTATGTATGCGCTTGGCACTTTTGATCGGCTGTTTCTTGCAAAAGCTGTCACCGCACAAGACATCGGCCACTATGCTATCGCCGCCAAACTGGCGCTAGCCACTGCACTGTTCGTCCAGCCTTTGGCGCTATGGTGGTATCCAAAACGCATAGCGGTATTGAGGGAGCCAGACGGCATCGCACGAAACGCAAAAGTCTGGAATCTAGGCTTCACCATATTGATGGCTGGCGC
>JANPBE010000385.1:0-4494 GCA_031430295.1 Phyllobacterium sp. | reverse complement strand
TCTTCTATGTAAGCGGCGGCTTCACTCATCTAATCTGGCGCGTGGATAGAAGCGGAAACATAATTGATACCATTGACGTTCTTGCCGGGTTTACCAATCCGGTCTCTGGTACGAGTGTGCATATCAAAGATCTAGAGTTTGCACCGACCAGCGACCCCAATGATGATCCCTCGCTGATGAGCCTCTACGTTGCTGATTATGGAAAGACGCATTCGACCGCAAGTCTTTCTGACGATGGGCACATTTTCGAAATATACATCAATGGCGCGCCCACTGATCCGAATTTTGTGGTCTGAATACGATGCAGTCGAATAGCCCAGATCACCGAAACTTGGACGAAACATTGTTGCCACTTCAAACGGCAATGGGCGGTCAAATGATCGTTGAACTTTTTGGCCCACCAGCGTCGGGCAAGTCTACACTGGGCAATGCGTTGGTTGCAGCGCTGCATAACAGCGGTATAGAGGTACAACTCAATGCCAGTTCGCGACCGTTGGAGCGCACGTCAACTAAAGACGAGCAAGTTTCCAATGCCAGACGATGGTCACGTTCCATCGTGGCTCCATTTCGCAGAGCGGCAAAAATGTCGAGCTTTGCCAACATTCTCGTTTCCAGAGGAATGAAAACCGCAGTCGGGGAAAACCTCCTGGAGCTACTACCGCCCGGAAACTGGTTAAGCCGAGCGCGGTTGCAGCGATATCTCTGGCTTTTGCATCGGTCACATGTGTCAGGCCGCTCCTTTAGAGGCATTTCCATTGTTGACCAAGGCTACGTCACTGCACTTTGTTCGCTCGCTGTGCGTGCGCGGTGCCTGCACTCGGAAAGCCTCGCTCGTGGCCTTGAAATGGTGCCTCAGCCAGATTTGTTGATTTACCTCGACACCCCCGAAGATGTTTTGCAAGCGCGACTGTCCAAGAGGTTGGGTCGCCAGAACGCATTCGAACGAATATTTGAGCAAAATAGTGACGCAACCCGCAGGCAAATGGACATGGTCCGCACGGTCGGGAATTTAGTAGAGGAACACCGTTGGCCAACCGTTCATGTGAGTTGGATTGATCGCAGTGGTCTCGCAAAATCCGTCGACAAGATAATTACAAGTATGGCAGCGCAGCGTGAGGCTCGAGCGAGATGAGTGAAGCAATAGTGCAAGCACCAGTCCTAAAGCCTACCTCCCCATCACCGTGGGCGCGCCTGAAGTCAAAGGTACTCTCGGGCACTAAAATCGGAGGATCTAGGCGCTTGGCAATGTCCAGTATTGGTGCGCTATTCGTATACGCCTCCGGAGCCGGACTATCCTATGTTTCACAACTTTTAGTCGCCAGAACAATTGGCTCAAACAGCTTCGGGATTTATTCGTATGTTTGGGCTTGGGTTACAGTATTGGCATATTTCTCAACGCTTGGCTTTCACGTCTCGCTTTTGCGCTTTGTGCCCGCTTACCGCGCCAATGAGCGTTGGGCACTTATGCAAGGCGTTATTCAATATTCACAACGAGGGACGGCAGCGGCAGGTCTGTGCGTTGTACTGTTGGGTTTCGGCATCATATTTGCCCGTTACGATTCTATGCCATCGGAACTTGCCATAACTTTTGTGATTGGCATCATAACAATACCGATCATTTCGCAGCATCAGATAAGCTCGTCTTTGGTCCGTTCGTTCGGTGGAATTGTCAAAGCAATTGCACCGGAAAGAGTGGTGCGTGATGGTGTACTGCTCGTGATCGTCGGCGTAGCAGTATGGAGCGATATATTCGCCAAGGATGCGAGAATGGCCATGTCAGCAGCGCTTATCAGTGCGTTAGCTACACTTGCGCTCCTTAGGTATTTTTTGCGAGCGCTGCGTCCAGCTGCGCTCGAAGGGGTTACTGCTGCCTATTCTTCAAGGGAGTGGCTTAAACCAACAATACCTATCATGGTCGTTGTTGTCGCGGACGGCTTGATGAGCAGATCTGGCGTTATCGTGCTCGGCATGAGCGGTAACACCCTGGATGCGGGCATCTTTGCCGTGGCTCTGAGCATGTCGCTGATAACGGCGCTCCCACGCATGGCCGTGTCAGCTGCTTTCGCTCCTAATGTGTCTGATTTATATGCGCGCAATGATCATAAGGGGCTTCAGGCACTTTCATCTAAGGCCAGTGTTCTCTCTCTTGCCGGATCGCTTTGCGTTGCCATTCCACTTCTTGTTTTCAATGATCCGTTACTCGGGTTGTTCGGCCCGGGGTTTGAGGCTGGAGCACCGGTTGTCGTGATATTAGTATTAGGACAGGTTTTTGCAGCCGCGTGCGGGCCGCAACAACACCTCATCACCATGACTGGAAATGAGCGTAGCGCGGCTATCATCATGATCACATGCGCCATTGGTAATCTTGTTGGGTGTTTGCTCGCAATCAACGCGTATGGCACCATCGGCGTCGCTTTAGCCATGACGGCAACACTGATCTTTTGGAATGCCGCAATGGCGGCTTATGTCTTTCGCCGCTTAAACTTGGTGCCAGGTCTGATTTCCGCTGTCAGGTCATTGGTAAGCAAAGGGTAGATCAAAATGCAGACGCTTTCCACAATGGGAAAAACGCAGGTAGTCGCTGAAAAAGGCGTAAAGCGGAAACAAAGTTTGATGCCCAAAGGCCATCAGCCTGTGGCCAAAAAGATCGATATAAAAACGGAATTAGAGCCCAGCGAAAGCTCACCGATGGGCATTATCAGGGAATTCATAGACTCCCTTGACCGCAAGGCCATACGTTACTGTCATTGGAAGAGTAACATCCGTTTGACTGATACGTTGGCCGGAGTTGAAGACATTGACCTTCTAGTCAATCGCGCGGATGCACAAGCCTTCCAAGAGGCAATGCTTGAGTGCGGCTTTAAGCGAGCGGTATCGCGATCCGGCATTGGTCATCCCGGCGTCTTTCACGCATTAGGCCTTGACGAGAAGAGTAGTGAACTTGCCCACCTCCATGCTTATTACCAAATCGTCAGTGGCGACAGCTTAGTCAAAAATTACCGCCTGAAAATAGAAGACCTGCTGCTGCAAGAAACAATTGAGATGCACGGCGTCAAAGTGCCATCCCGTGAAGCTGAACTCGTGGTTTTTGCACTACGCATAGCACTTAAGCATGTTGCTCCCATCGAAATCCTCATGGTCAATCGCCATTATCAAGGGGTTGCACACGAGATGGTTTGGCTGTGCAAAGAGGCCGATCTGGTCAAGGCTGCTGCATTGTGCACAAAGTTTTTTCCAGCAATTTCGCCGGTACTTTTCCGACAGCTGTTGGATGCAATAAAAACCGAAAACGCTTTGGTGCAGCGCATCGTCCTTGGATGGCGTGTTGCGTGGCAGCTGCGCGGCGAAAGGCGATTGAGTTCTTTGCGTGCTGGTTTATCTCGATTTTGGCGTGTGCTCTCCCTTCTTTTAGGGCGGTTTCGGCACAGGAAGGATCTTGCCCTACAAACGGGCGGGTTGGTTGTGGCGCTTGTTGGTCCAAAGGCAACCGGAAAATCCACCTTGTCTTCTGCGCTTGCCAAGAGGTTAGGCAAAGAATTGAATGTTTGTCGCGTGCATGTCGGCAAGCCGCCAGCAACAGTACTAACGATCGTCACACGCGCAGTGATGCCGATTGCCCGTTTGCTCTTCAAGAGCGAAAGACCCAGTGAGTACCAGAAGCCGGAACGCAGGCAGGAGCAAAACTTTTCGCTCTTACATGTGTTCCACATGACGCTGCTGGCGTATGAGCGCCGCAGTCTGGTGCGCCGCGCTTTTCGCATGGCCGCAGCAGGGGACATCGTTGTGTGTGACCGGTATCCATCCACCAGCACAGGTGCCATTGATAGCAGTTGCTTTGACGACACAGCACTTGCCAAGTGCAGGTCAGTGGTGAAGCGCAAACTCATGACAGTCGAGCGTGCGTTGTACAAGAGTATGCCAAGGCCAGACCTTGTGATCCGCCTTATGGCACCGATTGACACTACCATCCAAAGGGATGCCGAACGCATTAAAACCGGCGGGCCTGATTCAGAGGCCGTACAGCGGCGACGGGCACTCGAAAGCGATGCCGAATACGATGGCACGCCAGTGGTCCACATCAACACAAACCGCTCAATTAGTGAAACGGTACGTGACGTAGTCGCAACCGTATGGGCCGCTCTTTGATGACTGATTAGTGGTTGTTTCAGCGTGTCGAGAGGTTTCTGAAATTACAGTTCTTCATTCAAACAAACGAGGACAGTGCGGCCCCACGCCGATACGCTCAGTTCAATGACGCTCGGGTGTAGTCGTAAAGTATAGCCAATAATCAGCAGTGAAAACTGCCCGTTAGTTTGGCTGCCTTGGGATTGCACAAGTACGCTCACAACGATCGGAAGAGTGAAAATGAAGCCGCATATTGTCTGTGTTGGCGGAGAGGATCATCCACTCCGTATACCATTTCTTCTGGCACTACAGGAGCGCAATTTTCGTATCACTGCTGTTTCGACAGGTGACTGGAAGCCCTTCGAACGG
>JANPBE010000384.1:0-11192 GCA_031430295.1 Phyllobacterium sp. | reverse complement strand
AACTTTTGTTCCTCCACAAGGGCTTCCGCCTTTTCAGCAGCATCGATCAAATCGCCGGCATGAGCCAATGGCGCGGTGGTGAGAAACAAGAGAGCAAGCAAGGCGTGACGCTTCATGATGGTTGGTTCCAGTTTATGATTTAAACAGCGCGTTTGCGACTGCCTTTGAGGATTGTTTTTGTAACCTGTCTGCTTCCAGCCGCGCGATTTCTGCACTCAGATAGGCAATACGCTCATCCAAATCGCCAACGGATAAAAGATATAGATCTTGGCCCACTTCATGGGTGACTTTGCGCTTTGGCCTATCGTCTTCAAAAAGCGCCATTTGCAAGGTTCCTGTTTGGATTAGCGCTATCACTACAGCTAAACGGGGTTTAATCAATATCCCGTTCTGGCACATTTGCAGGAGTTTCACCCATGACTATCCCGACCTTGATGACAGCAATTGAAATCACAGAGGCCGGTGGGCCATTGGTGCTGAAGCCTGCGAAATATACCGTGCCTGAGGCTAAAGACAACGATGTTTTGATCCGAGTTGTCGCAGCGGGCGTGAACCGTCCAGACGTGTTGCAACGGATGGGTGCCTATGCGCCGCCAGTTGGCGCAAGCCCGTTGCCCGGCTTGGAAATATCTGGCGAAGTGGTAGCGCTGGGTGCAAATGCCAAGCGGTTCAAGCTTGGCGATAGGGTGATGGCGCTAACGGCGGGTGGCGGCTACGCACAGTATTGCGCGGTGGATGAGGGGTGTGTGCTGCCAGTTCCCACCAGTCTGACGATGACAGAAGCAGCGGCGATTCCAGAGACGTTCTTCACGGTCTGGCACAATGTGTTTGAGCGCGGCGGGCTAAAGTCCGGCGAGACGCTGCTCATTCATGGCGGCACTTCCGGCATTGGCACGACGGCAATCCAGCTTGCCAGCCAGTTTGGTGCTTATGTGATTGTTACCGCCGGTTCCGACGAGAAATGCGCGGCGTGCCTTTCAATTGGTGCGGATCGCGCGATTAACTATAAGACCCATGATTTTGTCTCCGAGGTGAAAGAGGCCACGAATGGCAAAGGTGCGGATGTCATTCTCGATATGGTGGGCGGAGATTATGTCGCCAAAAATTATGAAGTTGCGGCAATAGATGGACGCATTGTACAAATTGCGTTTTTGAATGGTTCGCGCACAGAGGCAGATTTTTCCAAACTGATGATGAAGCGGCTCACCCATACCGGCTCAACCTTGCGGCCGCGCAGTTTAGAATTCAAAGCGCATATTGCGCGCGAGCTGGAAGCCAAGGTCTGGCCTTTGCTCGCGGACCGGACTGTGGTTCCTGTGATGGATAGAATATTCCCGCTGGTCGAAGCATGGCGAGCGCATGAACGGATGGAAGAAGGTAGCCATATAGGCAAGATCGTCCTGGACGTGGGGCGATAACTTACTGGCCATCTCTTTCCGGTGCGCGCCATGCAGGGTCATTGCTTGTTGCGACAGCGCCGCCGCGATCACCCGCCAAAACTTTTGAAATTTCGGCACGTCCGGCGCGCGCAATATCAATGAGCTTGGTCTCATCACCCTGATGTTTTGCTGAGACCTTGAGGTATTCATCGTCGAGCCTGGTAAATAACTTGCCAGCGCGATGCGCTTCATAGGGGTGCTTACCAAGCGTGACCATAATATCCTCACCCATTCGCACGGAGCTGTCGAACATTTCGCGATAGAAGTTTTCAATACCGGAGTTCAACAGCGCATAAGCGTGGATACGGTCTGTAGCGCGCACGAAGATTTTTAAATTTGGGAAATTTTTGCGAACGGTTTCGATAATCAAGCCAACCTTTTCATGGTCTTTGAGCGCGATGACGATTGCCTCGGCCTGTGCCGCTCCTGCCGCTTGCAGCAGGTCTAGCCGTGAAGCATCGCCATAAAATAGCTTAAAGCCAAATTTGCGTAGGGCATCAATTTGCTCCGTGTCATGTTCAAGCACCACGGATTTTATTCCGTTGACGCCAAGCAGGCGGCCTACGGTCATGCCAAAGCGGCCATAGCCAGCGATGATGACTTTCGCACCGGTTTCGTCAATCACATCCGCCTCACGTATCGCGCCCGCTCTGACAAAGAGTGGCTGCACTAGCTTGTCGTCCGCAATCATCAACAGCGGCGCAATGGCCATGGAAAGCGCAACGACGGCAACTAGAAGGGCCGCTTGCTCAAGATTGATAAGGCCGAGGCCTGTGACGAAGGAAATCAAGACAAACGCAAATTCGCCGCCTTGCGCCAACAGGGTGGCGAAGCGCAAGGTTTTTGCCCAGTCTTTGCCAAGGGCTTTACCTAAAATAACGATCACCAAGAACTTGATGGCGATGTAACCGCCGACGAGGCCAAATATCATTAAAGGCTTTGCAACAAGCAGCTTGAAATCAATCTCGGAGCCGACCGCCATAAAGAACACGGCAAGCGACAGACCCTTGAATGGCTCCAAATCCATTTCCAGTTCGTGGCGATATTCACTTTCGGCCAGAACCACGCCCGCTAGAAATGTGCCCAGCGCGGCGGAGAGACCGACCATTTGCATCAAGAGAGTGATGCCGACGACGATGACCAGAGCAAAGGCTACAAAGATTTCGCGGATTTTTGCGCCTGCCACAATGCGGAACAGTGGGCGCATAAGGTAGCGACCGGCAAGGATAATGCCGCCGACGGCGCCAAGTACAGCCACGGTTTGGACCCATGCGGGATATTGCGCTATGAGGCTGTCGTTGGCATCGGTGCTGACGGCTTGCGTTGCCAATAGCGGCAGCAACGCCAGCATCGGGATCAGCGAAATATCTTGGAATAGCAGCACGGAAAATGTCGAGCGGCCCACGGTGGTCGCCATCATGCCGCGCTCTTGCATACTCTGCAAAACGATAGCGGTAGATGACAAGGCCAATATGAGGCCGCAAGCGAGCGCGGCCCGCCATTCAAGGCCGAAGAGATAGCAAACGATGCCAATGGCACTGGCACATAGCGAGACTTGCAAGCCACCTAGCCCGATGATGGAGCGTCGCAGGTTCCAAAGTTTTGAGGGCTGTAATTCCAAGCCAACCAAAAACAACATCATAATCACGCCGAACTCGGCAAAGTGCATAACGCTTGCACCGTCGGAGCCGATAAAGCCAAGGACCGACGGACCAATGATAATACCGGCGATGAGGTAGCCCAGCACTGAGCCGAGACCGAGGCGCATAGCAATGGGGGCGGCGATAACGGCGGCAGTCAGATAAACGAACGCGCCGAGTAAAAATTCATCCAAGTGCATTTTCGCCCCTTTTCATTTTGGAGCCGAAGGCTTTTGGCAGTTCAAATTTGGTCGCCAATTGTGAAAATGGATCGAGACGGCCATCGCGCAAATCCACCAGCACATCACGGTAGTTTTCCGCTTGACCGGCAAGTTCAGCGGCATCCAAATGACGACCAGTAAAAATGACAAAAGGCTTCAGGTAGGCCATGCCACAAAGATGCGCCGTCTGATTAAACGGCGCGAGTAACTCTTCCACCTCGTAGCGATTTCTTCCCTCGTGGTGATAGGCCTCTTCATGGCCGCCAGTGGAAAACGCCGACATCAAAAATTTCCTATTCAGCTTTGTTGCGCCAGTGCCATAGGCCCAGCCATGCTCCAACACTAGATCCATCCACTCTTTAATAATGGCGGGGCAAGAATACCAATAAAACGGATGTTGGAAAACGATCACATCATGCTCTAGCAGTAGTGCTTGTTCATGCGCCACGTCGATCATGAAATCCGGGTACGCCGCGTAAAGATCGTGAACAGTGACATTGTCCAAGCCTGCAATGGCTTTGAGCATAGCTTTCTGGACGATGGATGTGCCAAGTCGCGGATGGGCGAACAGCACAAGAATTTTCTTTTGTTTGGGCATAAAATCGAAGCGTCCGCTATTTGAATTCTGAGGCTGATACTTCGTAAGCGGCGCAGAAAATTGCAACAATAATCACAATTTTGAGTGATATATTTTCTCACCTCGCAAGACGAACAGTTTCTTGCGATTCACTGCGTTTGCGGTTATAAGCGTCCCAAATTCCCATAAACCGGTGGCCTGCCCACCGCCCGCCACGGGAGAGGCGGGCGACGAAAAGGATTTGTCTAATGTCAACTCAACTACTAATGCCAAAAGCCACTGCCGTCTGGCTGGTCGATAATACTGCGCTTTCGTTTGACCAAATCGCGGGCTTTTGCCGTATGCATGCCCTGGAAGTGAAAGCCATTGCTGATGGCGACGCGGCGCAGGGCATCAAGGGACTAGACCCGATCACTACCGGCCAGCTCAGCCGCGAAGAAATCGCGCGCTGCGAGGCTAACCACGCGCTACACATCAAGATTTCTGAACCAAAGGTTCGCGTGCCGGAAGCCAAGCGTAAGGGTGCGCGCTACACGCCTTTGTCCAAGCGTCAGGATCGCCCGAATGCGATTTTGTGGCTGGTGCGCAATCATCCAGAACTGAAGGATGCCCAGATTTCGCGTTTGGTTGGCACCACCAAGGCCACCATCGACCAAATCAAAGGCCGCTCGCATTGGAACGCATCGAACTTGTCACCGATGGACCCTGTGACCTTGGGCCTATGCTCGCAGATTGACTTGGATATGGAAGTTGAACGTTCAGCCAAGACAAGGCCATCAGTTGCTGAAACTGGCGAAACACTGCTGCCAGCAGCAACCACGCAGAACCTCCCGGACCGGGCTCAAGTGGACGATCAGGAGTTGGATGCCGATAAGATATTTGCCAAGCTCTCCGCTCTGAAGCGCCGTGCTGACGAAGATGACGAAGGCTAAAGATTTTAGGATTGCTCACTTTAAGAACCCAGCGGTGACGCTGGGTTTTTTATTGCCTTATCCCAAGTTTATCTGACTTTCAGTCACACCTTCGCGGCACTCCAATTGCCGGTAAAAATCGCGCAGGGTCTTGCCGCGCTCCAGCTTAAATGTTTGTCCTGAATCAGTGGCGTTATGGATGCGGTCGATGCGAAAGGCGCGAAAATCATTGCGTAGTTCGCACCAAGCGACAAAAGTCCAAACTCTGCCCCAAAACCACAGGCCGAGCGGGCGTACGTTGCGGGCGGTGATTTGATTTTGTACATCGCCATATGCGAGCGCTACCGTTATTTTTCCGGCCACAGCCGTTTCAAGAAAATCCACCATTTGACGTTCCGGCTCGGACAATAGAATGCCGGGCGCATGAACTTCTACCGCTTTCAGCCGCGCTTGTAAGGCCGGGGGCAACACTGCGCCGATTTTGATGAGCGCCTCCTCCGCTGCGCGCGCCATTGCCGCGCCACCAAAGGCTCTTGCCATACGAGCACCGGCATCGAGCGCTACGATTTCATCCTGCGTGAACATCAGCGGCGGCAGGTCGAAACCTTCGCGCAATATGTAGCCCACGCCTGCCTCGCCATCCACCGGAACACCGGTGGACTGGAGGTCCGCAATGTCGCGATAGATTGTGCGCTCCGACACCTCCAGTCGGTCAGACAACATCTTCGCGGTGACCAAACGGCCCCCGCGAAGATGTTGGACAATCTGAAATAGACGGTCAGCGCGACGCATTCATCATGCCTCAAATAGCCCGAACGAATTGCCGTCTAAATCTGTGCAATAGGCAAAACGACCATCTGGAATGGCGATAATATCTGAAACGACTTGCCCGCCTGCTGACTTTACACGCTCTAGTGAGGCTTCGAGCGTGGTAGGCGACGCCAAATGTATTGTGCTGCCTGTGCCCATGGCTGATGGCTTGCCGACATAAAGATGTCCGGCGATCGATGATTCCTTTGATTTTGGAAATACGACGGTCATGTTAGGCCCCATATCCTGATCCATCATCTCGTCAGCCAGCACAGTCTCATAAAATGTCTTAGACTTTGCCAGGTTTGTTACCGGCATTTCAAACCAGACGATTGCATTTTCAGGGCGGTGTTTTTGGGTGGTCATTTTGGGTTCCTCCAAGTTGTGAATGACCACATCATTTCATACCCCTCCTGACAGCATACTGTCAGGAGCGTTTCGTGCCAATCAACTTATAAATTGCCAATGCCATGACGAAAACAGCCGGTACAAAATAGGCGAAGTGCCCGCCATAAACACCGAGCGCTGTCGGCATAAACGGAAATACCATGCCAAGTGGCCAATAGACGATAATAAGCCCAAGTAGCGCGAGGGGCAGTGTCCAAAGGATCATTAGCAGAGACGCGCCATCTGAGCCGTGCGAGATGAAATACTGGACAGCGATAGCGCCTGCGCCAAAAAGATAGGTGGCCATGGTGAGGCGTATCAATTTTTGTCGCAAGGCTGGTCGCATCAATAGTCTCCGGCATATTCACAAGTGGAACATGTCCCTTAGACGATAGAATTGATAAAACAGTAAAGAGTGGGTGTCTTTACTGTCGTTATGCCGCCACTTCGTGGCTGACTGCCCAATCGCCAATCGAGGCCAAGCCATTCATACGGGCGCGGTGATTGAACGCGCGCTGTCCGGCCGCAACATTCTCGCACTTGCCGCCCCATGCTTGCAGCGCTGGTTGCTGCAGGGCGCGACCATAAGAGAATGTCAGCTTCCACGGTAGTGGACCGGCAGCGTTCATGGCGGATAGGTGAGCCGTTGCGTCCTCGGTCGATTGGCCGCCGGAAAGGAAGGCTACGCCGGGGACACTCGTTGGCACGGTGGACTTAAGCACCGTTAACGTGCGACCAGCGACTTCGTCGATGGATGCCTTCTTGGCGTGCCTGCCCGGTACAATCATATTGGGCTTGAGAATGATGCCGGATAGCTCGACACGGGCCTCCTTGAGTTCGGAAAACACGGTTTCAAGCACCCAGCGGGTTACTTCTTGACAGCGTTCAATTGAGTGATCGCCCGGAATTCCATCCATTAGTACTTCCGGCTCGACGATAGGAACGATGCCACCTGCCTGACAAATGGCGGCGTATCGGGCCAAGGCTTGCGCATTGGCACGCACTGCGCCCCATGTTGGCAGGCCATTGGAAATGGCAATAACGCCGCGCCACTTGGCAAAACGTGCGCCGAGCTCATGATATTCTGCAACACGTTTTGGCAGGCCATCCAGTCCTTCGGTGATTGTCTCGCCAGGAAAGCCGGACAGCGCAACAGCACCGGTGTCCACTTTGATGCCGATGAGAGAACCGGCCTTGGTGAGTAGATCGCGTAGAGGTGTTCCATCGTTTGCGTCTTGGCGCAGCGTCTCATCAAACAAGATGACGCCGGAGATGTCATTCTTCATCGCGTCGCTGCGGAACAACATTTCGCGGTAGTCGCGACGCGTATCCGGCGTTGAAATCACGTCTATCGACTCTAAACGCTTTTTGATAGAGCCGGTGCTTTCATCTGCGGCGAGGATGCCTTTGCCTGAGGTTACCAGTTGTTGGGCAATTTGTTCCAGTTGCGAGATCATGCGAAAACTCCAATTGATTTTTTTCGCATATCATTAGAATTCTAGAAGGGAAACATCAGGATAAATTATTGAAACGATTGAATTTATTTTAATCGATTATAGTTTCGCGATTTAATTTATGACGGTTAATGGCGCGCCAGCGTGCGTTCATAATTTTTGCCTTTTTGGTAAAATATCGTGACTATTCGCTAGAATGCCGTTGCGCAATTCATATTAGCGGATACTGTCGGGAACCTTTCGTTTACGTACATCAAGTTGCGTTGTGGGGCGCTGATATGACTGACACGGACCCGTCTCAAAAAGCGGAACTCATTGACCATATCTATGATGTGGCGCTGGACCCCGAGCGCTATGAGCAATTGCTCGATGCGTGGGAAAAGCGGATGCACCCGCTGCGGGGCAAGCAGCCTCAATTTGGACCGGATACAGGACAAAGCGATGAGCAAAGCGAGTTTGCCGTCCATGCACGCCGCGCAGGTGATTTTCTTGATCGGTTGCGTGATCCTGATGAGGAAACGTGGCAGACAAAACTTGCTACAGAAATAGCGGCGACTTTTTGCGCAACGCCGGGCGGGCGGATTTTAGAGGCTAACCCTGCTGCGGAGCTCCTTTTCGGGATCCAGATTGGCAAAGACATCAGCATTTTGAAGTTGGCTAAGAACGAAGCTGCGGAGTTGATTGAGGCGATTGCGGCTGCGGCGGGTAAATCCAAAAAGTCTTCGTTGTTGCGCTTTACGGCGGCGAGCGATGACAGAGCCATCGTCTTTCACATTGCGCCCATATCAGGGCAAACCAGCACGCCGATGGCGATGGTGCGTACGTCCGAACTCGGTTGGCCGGAGAATCTGACCAAGCTGATGAAGGATGCGTTCAAGCTCACCTTGGCGGAAGTCGAAATCGTGCGCGGCCTTGTTGAGGGCAAAAGCGTAAAGTCGATTGGCACAGGGCGCGGGCGCTCGCAGGAAACGGTACGCTCCCAGCTTCGGTCGGTCTTGGCCAAGACTGAGACCCGCTCGCAAACCGAGCTTATTCGTATCACGCTTAGTTTAATGGATGTGGTGGGGCACACAAACAATGAGCCGGAAACTAAGGTTGCCACCACTGGATCGCTAAAGTCCATACCGTTCGAAACTATGATTATGCCCGACGGGCGGCGCTATGATTATTTTGAATATGGCAGTCCGACGGGGCGACCCTGTATTTATCTGCCAATTGATTACGGCCTCACACGCTGGCCGCTAAGTGCGGAGGCAGAGGCCGTGAAGCGTAACATTCGTGTTATCGTGCCAGTGCGTGCCGGTTATGGCCACAGCTCGAAACTGCCGCCGCGTGTGGACTATGCCGGTGAAACGGGTGCTGATCTGGCACGGCTACTGAAACATTTGAATATCGAAAAAATCGCCGTGCTGTGCCTTGGCGCAGATATCCGCTACGCCATGCGGCTGGCGATAGCGGAGCCCGGAATGGTCAGCGGAATTCTGGCGTGCTCTGGCACATTGCCCACTCAAACTGCCGAGCAATATGAGCGCATGGGCAAGTGGCACCGCTTTATCTTGGCCAATGCCCGTTACGCACCGCTGATCTTGCCATTCCTCGTAAAGGCCGGTTTCTCGTTGGCGCGACGCATCGGTAAGGAACGGTTTCTCAATTCGGTTAATGCCGATTCTCCCGCAGATGTGCGCACCTTTGCGCTGCCAGAGGTGCGGGAGGCGATGCTGCTGGGCTCAGAAATCGCCTTGAGTGACTGGCACATTGCCCACGAGGCCTTCGCGCGGGAATGTATAGATTCCGAGAGCAACTGGGCCGATACAGTGCATAATTGCCCGGTACCAGTGCGTATGTTGCAAGGTGCGGAAGATCCGCAATCGCCCAAAGCCACGATGCTGGAACTGATGCACGCTTACCCGAACGTGAACATTTCCATCATCGAAAATGCCGGACAATTGCTGTTTTTCCAAGAATGGCGCATGGCTTTGGATGAATTAGAAGCATTTTTGCAGTAAACAATAATTTTCATACCCTATTTGGGGCATGCCGAACATTATCACTTATGCGTATAAGTCTGCGGGGCGCGAGACCTGAGTGAGGTTAGCGCATGTCAACAGTTCTTGTAGTCGGCCTTACGATGGGGTCAGCATTTTTCTTTATGGCGGCCTCTTGGGCCATGAAAGTCTTCGGTGCGGCACCGTTGATGTATTCCTTGCCGCTGGTCTTTCTGCTGCTAGGCCTTGGTGGTTGGCTGGAAATTGAAGTGTTGAAAGCCACGCGACTTGGTTATGTCATGGTGCTTATGTTGTCACTGGAATTACTCATGACATTTGGCGTGGCGTGTGTGGTGCTGGGCGAGCAATACACTATTCGTGAAATTGCCGGCGTTGCGGTAATTCTTGGTGGTATGATTTTGCTATCGACGGGCAAGCCGAGTGTTGAAGGCGATGCCGCAATTGTTGACGCATCGCAGAAAATGCCATCAATTGAGGGTGTGTGAACTCAAGACTTCAGCACTTCGACACCGGGCAAAACTTTGCCTTCCATCCATTCAAGGAACGCGCCGCCCGCGGTGGAAACATAAGTGAAATCATCGGCGACGCCCGCGTGATTAAGCGCCGATACCGTGTCGCCGCCGCCTGCTACGGATGTGAGTTTGCCAGCATTGGTTTGACGTGCGGCAACTTTCGCGGCTGCGACTGTGGCGGCGTCAAAGGGAGCGATTTCAAACGCACCGAGCGGGCCGTTCCACACCAGCGTATGCGCTTTTTCAATCCATGCTGTAATGGCCGCAACAGATTTTGGGCCGACATCAAGCATCATCGCGTCCGCCGGAATGGCGTTGACATCGACGGTTTCGTTAGGCGCATTGGCTTTGAATTCGCGGGCCACCACGCCGTCCTCTGGCAGCACTATTGCGCAGCCTGCTGTCGCGGCTTCGATCATGATTTGGCGGGCGGTGGGGGCAAGGTCGTGCTCGCACAGTGACTTGCCGACATTGATGCCCTTGGCTGCGAGGAACGTATTGGCCATGCCGCCGCCGATAACCAGCGCGTCAACTTTTTTCACAAGGTTCATCAGAAGATCAATTTTGGTGGAAACTTTCGCGCCGCCGACAATGGCGACGACTGGCTTAACGGGTTTGCCAAGGCCCTTTTCCAGCGCTTCAAGTTCCGCTTGCATGGTTCGGCCTGCGTAAGATGGCAGATGGTGCGCCAAGCCTTCGGTCGTTGCGTGGGCGCGGTGGGCGGCGGAGAAGGCGTCGTTGATGAAGATATCGCCGAGCGCGGCAAGTGATGCAACAAATGCCGGATCATTGGCTTCCTCGCCTTTGTGGAAACGGGTGTTTTCGAGGCAAAGAATATTGCCGTCTTTCATGGCGGCGATTGCAGCTTCGGCAGGAGTGCCGATGCAATCGGAGGCGAAGGCTACCGCGCGATCGAAAACTTGGGCGGCGGCAGTCGCCACCGGAGCCAAGGAAAGCGTTGCATCAACGCCTTTCGGGCGACCGAAATGCGCGAGCATAATTACCTTTGCACCTTTGTCCGACAGTTCTAAAATCGTCGGCGCGATGCGCTCGATGCGGGTGAGGTCGCTGACCTTGCCATCGATCATTGGCACGTTCAAATCCACCCGCACCAAGACGCGCTTGCCGCGCACATCATTGAGGGAATCCATTGTTTTGAAGCTGGTCATTGCAGTGCCTTAAGGTCAGATTGAATTTTTTGGACCATATACAGGCCCACGAATGCTGCAAGTTGG
>JANPBE010000383.1:0-1520 GCA_031430295.1 Phyllobacterium sp. | reverse complement strand
CCACTGTTGCGGCAAAATGTGCGAGTGTGTGTTTCATTGTGTATTTCCTTTCAAATTCGTTTGGCCGGTGCAGCTGGTTTCAAAGAGTCAGGTTTTGGGAGAGCCTGACGATTTGAGCCAGGACGAATGTGCCGCCGACCGATGGGGTGAATGTGATGACGGAATCTGGCAGGAGCGTGCGCAAAACAAGGTGATTGGGTGGTCGAATTAGGGCAGTATGCGTTGTGGTAAATAGGTCACTAATATACAAATGAGCGGCATGTTCAGTGACTTATTCGGTATAATGGCCCTTTTGATTGGCGGTATTTGCACTAAATTTGATTAGATTGGTAAATAGATTCTAATTTTTGACGTTTGAGGATTCATACTTATGGCGGATCGGCCGTTAGCCTTGGTGACGGGAAGTGTGCGGCGCATTGGCCGCGCGATTGTTGAGGACTTGTCGCGTCATGGATTTGACGTGGCGCTGCATTGTCATGGCTCGCGCGATGAGGCGGATGTTATTGCTGCAAGCCTCACGCAAAATGGCGCGCGCGTTGAGGTATTTGGCGGGAATTTGACCGTTGCGGGCGCAGGCGCGGCTTTGATTGGTGAGGTGGCGGCGGCAATGGGGCCGTTGCGGTTGCTGGTAAACAATGCCTCGATTTTTGAAGACGATGAAATGGGCACGTTGGGCGAGGCGCAGTTTGATCTGCATTTCGCCATTCATGTTAAAGCACCAGTGTTTTTGGCTGAGGCGTTTGCGGCGCAGTTACCAGCGGGCTTGGACGGTTTGATCGTGAACATTATTGACCAGCGCGTGTGGCGGCCAAACCCGAAGTTTTTCAGCTATACGCTTTCCAAGGCCACGCTGTGGGCGGCAACGCGGACGATGGCGCAAGCGCTGGCACCGCTTATACGCGTGAATGGCATTGGTCCCGGTCCTACCCTGAAGAACACGAGGCAAACAGATGAGGATTTCAAGAAATCCACTGATGGTTTGCTTTTGCAGCACGGGCCGGAATTATCTGAATTTGGTGCGACGATACGCTATTTATGGGAGGCGAAATCTGTCACCGGACAGATGATTGCTCTGGATGGCGGGCAGCATTTGGCGTGGGAAACGCCGGATATTTTGGGCATTGCTGAATGAGTGACCCGACAAAAGATATGCCGCCGGAGATAGAGGACGACGGTGAGGACATCACTGTTGAAGCCAGCGCGCTCGCGTCTGGCGACTGGACATCCGCTGGCGCACCGGATGAGAAAATCATCGGCATTGAGGTTATCCAAGAGGTCGTGAAGCGCCTGCCCAATGGGCCGGGCGTTTACCGCATGATGAATGTCGCGGGCGATGTGCTTTACGTTGGCAAAGCGCGAAGCCTCAAGAAGCGCGTAACGAGCTATGCCCAAGGGCGCGGCCATTCCAACCGCATCCATCGCATGGTTAGCGAAACCGCGACAATGGAATTCATCACCACGCGCACGGAGGCCGAGGCGCTGCTTCTGGAGGCCAATCTGGTTAAGCGCCTGCGGCCACG
>JANPBE010000382.1:0-11907 GCA_031430295.1 Phyllobacterium sp. | reverse complement strand
GGTCGTGGGCTTGCCATGTGTGGCGGCCTCGATCAATTCCGATAATCCAGCTTTGGCTTCGCGTACTTGAACAGTTCTCATAAATAAGCTCCAATATCGAGAAGTGTGACTACATGTGGTCACATTATCATTTTCTGCATGGAGACGCAAATGTCATTTGCCACTGGCAATCGTGTCGGCTTGCGCCTATGTAACTCTTGGACGTTCTGTGCTTCCCGGCAGGCGTAACTTATACCCCGGGGCCATACTGATCCTTAGGGAGCTGTCCCTGCTTTGGCCCGTGGGCTGGAGCACACGGCGCCCACCTACATTGTAGGCACCCGGGATCAACCTCTCCACCGGTTGTGTGGTTCGTTCACTTTGGTTGGCCGAAAAGCCTACTGCATCGGCCAACTAGCGCGATTTTCTGCGCTTCCGGTGCTCACGTACACAAGAGTACGCTGCGCTCCGGTTCTCGAAAATCACCCTATTTGACTCGTTGCAGCGACTTTTGGGCCAACCAAAATTCGCAGCCCAGACCATTTTCAGCTAAGACTGTGCAACGTGACTGACTATAAATCCCTCAAAAAATCACTCCGTCTAGAAGCTTTGACGCGGCGCGATGCTTTGTCTTTTGACTATATTGTCGATGGTAGCTTGAAGATTGCCGATGTGGGCGCAACGCTGGCTGTTTTGCCGGGCGAAGTGGTGTCAGGCTTTTTGCCCATTCGCACTGAGGTGGATTTGCGGCCACTAATGGCGCATTTTGCCAGTAAGGGCGCGCGGCTTTGCGTTCCGGCTATCATCGACAAGGAAACCATTGTGTTTCGTGAATTGGTGCGTGGGGCTGCGATGATCGATATGGGGTTTGGCACTGTTGGCCCCGGTCCGGAAGCGGCGATACTGGAGCCGACATTGATGCTGATGCCGCTGGCGGCGTTTGACGGGCAAGGTAATCGCATCGGCTATGGCGCTGGGTATTACGACCGTGCGATTGCGCGGTTGCGTGATAAGGGTATTCAGCCACGGTTGATTGGCATCGCGTTTGATTGTCAGCAAGTGGAGGCTGTGCCAATCGAGCCACATGATGTGCCGCTGGATGCGATACTCACCGAAAGCGGGTTGCGCCGCTTTAAGGCTTGTGGCTAAGGGTTCAGATGCGCTTTTTATTTCTCGGTGATATGGTTGGCCGCTCGGGCCGCACAGCAGTTTGGAAACGGCTTCCCAGCCTGATTTCTGACTATAAGTTGGATTTTGTTGTGGTGAATGGTGAAAATGCCGCGGGCGGTTTTGGCATTACGGAAGATATTTATCTGCAAACCATTGGTGCGGGCGCCGATGTGGTGACGACCGGCAACCATGTGTGGGATCAGCGCGAGGCGCTGGAATTTGCGCCGCGCCATCAGCAATTTTTGCGTCCTGCCAATTATCCGGCGGGCACGGCAGGCCACGGTTCCGGGCTGTTTATGGCCAAGAATGGCGCGCGGGTGCTGGTCGCAAACATCATGGGCCGCGTGTTTATGAATCCTGATCTGGATGATCCGTTTGTCTGCGGCGCGCGGATTTTGGAAGCTTGTCCACTGGGCGAACAAGCGGATGCTGTGATTTTCGATTTCCATGCCGAAGCCACGTCTGAGAAAATGTGTTTTGGCCATTATGTTGATGGCAAAGCCAGTTTGGTTGTCGGCACTCATACGCATCAGCCAACGGCCGACCATCAAATTTTGAACTATGGTACTGGCTACATGTCCGACAGTGGCATGTGCGGTGACTATGATTCCTCGTTAGGTATGGAAAAAGAAGAACCGCTGAACCGGTTCCTTTCTAAAGTGCCAAAGGGCCGGTTTGAAGCCGCGCAGGGCGAGGCGACATTGTGCGGTGTTGGACTGGAAATATCCGACCGGACGGGATTATGCGAAAAAATAGCGCCGCTACGTCTCGGGCCACGGTTGGAAGAGACAGTGCCAAGTTGGTGGCAATGACGGGTTGAAACCTATCTCGCAATACCCATATCCCAGAAATGATAAACGGGGACGATTATGAATATGTTTGCCTTTCTTGCTGATCCGACTGCCTATGTCGCACTTATTACGCTCATTGTTATGGAAGTCGTGCTGGGCATAGACAACCTGATCTTCATTTCTATCCTCACCAATAAATTACCGAAAGAGCAGCAGAAGCGGGCGCGGCGGATCGGAATTTCGGCGGCGTTGCTGCTGCGGCTCGGTCTTTTGTCCACAATCGCCATCATCGTGACGCTAACCGCACCGGTGTTTACGGTTTTCAATCATGCCTTTTCATGGCGCGATATGATCCTGATAGCGGGTGGTCTGTTCCTTGTGTGGAAGGCCACGAAGGAAATCCATCACGCGACTGATCCATCGCATCCGGAGGGCGACTTTGTCACTGAGACCGTAACGATGTCGATGGGTACTGCGATTTTTCAGATATTGCTTCTCGATCTGGTGTTCTCCATCGACTCGATTATCACGGCTGTCGGCATGACTGATGAAATCGGCATTATGGTGATAGCGGTTGTGGTCGCTGTTGTGGTGATGATGCTGGCGGCGGAGCCTTTGTCGAAGTTTATTGAGGCCAACCCTAGCATCGTTATGCTTGCGCTAGGCTTTTTGCTGATGATCGGCACGACGCTGATTGGCGAGGGTTTCGGCTTTCATATCGAGAAGGGCTATGTCTATGCGGCAATGGCGTTCTCGGCCTTCGTAGAGATACTGAATATGTTCTCGCGCAATCGTAAGGCCAGGAAGCGGGCCGCTTTGAAACAGTAGTCAGGTCTTTGTCAGACTTTTTGTTGCCAGCAAACCAAATAACGCCAGTGCGGCAAAGGCCGCACCGGCGATAAATGCAGCCTGCGGGCCGATGTTGTCCCACAGGCCGCCTGCGACAATGCTGGCGATCAGCAAAGCTAATCCGGTGAAGAGATTGTAGAAGCCAAACGCTGTGCCGCGCAGGTTTGCGGGGGCGTGATCTGCCACCAAGGTGGATAATATGCCTTGGGTGAAGCCCATATGCAGGCCCCAGAGGATGATGCCGATGGTAATGCATGTTAGCGACCTCGTGAGACCCAGAACCAAGTCTGCGGCGATTAGAATGGTGATGCCGACGCTCAAAATAGTTGCGCGGCTCATGCGGTCTGATAGCACGCCGACCGGATAGGATGACAACGCATAGGCGATGTTCATTACCACCAGAACAGCCGGGATAAGCATCAGCGGCAGGCCGGCGGCTTGGGCCCGCAGGATCAAGAATGCCTCGCTAAAACGGGCCAAGGTTAAGAGGCTGGCCAGCGCGATTACCACCCAGTAGCGGCGGCCAAGTTGCTTCATAGCACTGAGCGACAGGGGAAACTTGGCATCTCTAAGTGGCGCAATTTGTTGCGGTTCGTTGACCGCAAACATCATCAGGCCGAGTGCGATGAATGCGGGAATGACTGCGACCCAAAAGGTAAATTTGAAATCATTGGCGCTCCACCACATTAACAGTATCGCGAACAGCGGCCCAAGAAACGCGCCAATGGTATCCAGCGATTGGCGGAGGCCAAAGCTGGCACCGCGAAGTTCCGGTGGGGCAATATCGGCCACCAGCGCATCACGCGGTGCGCCGCGAATACCTTTGCCGACACGATCCACGAACCGCGCACCAATGATCCAGCCGATAGAGGAAGCCAGCGGGAACACAGGCTTGGTGAATGCTGCCAAGCCATAACCGATGACGGCCAACAGCTTGCGCTTGCCCAGCCAATCCGACAATGCACCGGAAAATAACTTGGTAACGCTGGCGGTGGCCTCGGCAATGCCTTCGATAAAGCCAACGGATAGTGCCGACGCGCCGAGCACTGTCGTGAGATAAATCGGCAGCAGCGCGTGGATCATTTCGGATGAAATATCCATAAACATGGAGACAAAACCGATAGCCCAAATGGAGCGTGGAATGAGGGACAGCGTGGATGGTTTTGCCATGTTTACCTTGTTACATTTTAGAAGGCGGATTGCCATGACTGGGCGAAGATGGCCCTCGTCATTTTTGTTGTGGTAAACTAGACTTATAGTTTGACCGGCATGGGAATTTAAAATGTTACGCGCACTATTATTCATTGCACTTCTGGCATTTGCCCTTCCCGCCAGCGCAACAGACCAGCGGTTTTCACCGGAGCGCAATGGTACGATTTCCTTTGCAACACCCAAAGGCAATATCAGCTGCATTTATATCCCGAAGGGTGGTACTGATCGTTATCAGCCAATAGGCGGCGGGCCGGAATTGCAATGTGATCGCATGGGGCCAGGTTATGTTAGACTAGTGTTACATAAAACCGGACGGGCGAAAAGAGTCGTGAATCCACTGGGGCCGATTTCAAATAGTCACGGTGCACATGTGCAATTTTCTGCAGATATAGGTGAGGTGGAGCGCAATGGTTTTGCCATGCCGCCGCTTAGCGGCAATGTGCTTAAAATTGGCAGGCAGTGGAAAAAAGGTGCATTTGCGTGTAAATCGCAAGTCAAAGGTCTGACCTGCACCAGAGGCGGCCATCATTTCTTCATTGGAACGCGACTGAAGTGAGCAAAATCGCCGAAACTGCGCTGCCCGTTGGCTAGACGGCTCATGGCAATTTGCCTATAGACAGCCAACAAAATTTTAGCAGTTCAGGAGCAGCCATGGCTGGCCATTCACAATTTAAGAACATCATGCACCGCAAGGGTCGTCAAGACGCTGTGCGCTCGAAAATGTTTTCCAAGCTCGGCCGCGAATTGACTGTGGCTGCCAAGATGGGCGTGCCTGACCCGGATATGAACCCGCGCCTGCGCCTTGCCATTCAGGCAGCAAAAGCAGTTTCGATGCCGAAAGATAATATTGCGCGCGCCATTAACAAGGCTACTGCTGCTGATACTGAAAGCTATGACGAAGTGCGTTATGAAGGCTACGGTCCGGGTGGCGTTGCCGTTATTGTTGAGGCTCTGACAGACAACCGCAACCGCACGGCATCAAACGTTCGTGCTGCTTTCACCAAGGCTGGCGGTGCGCTGGGCGAAACCAATTCGGTTTCCTTCATGTGGGATCGCATTGGCGAAATTTATTATCCGGCAGCGTCTGCATCTGCAGACAAGGTGATGGATGCGGCCATTGAAGCGGGCGCTGATGACGTGGCTTCGGACGAGGAAGGCCATACAATTTACTGTTCATTTGCGGGCCTCAATGAAGTTTCCAAAGCGCTGGAAGCCACGCTTGGCGAATCTGAATCCGCCAAATTTATCTGGAAGCCGCAGACCAATATTCCGGTCGATGAAGACCGTGCGCAATCATTGATGAAGATGGTTGGCGTGCTCGAAGATGACGATGATGTGCAAAACGTCTATGTCAACTTTGAAGTCGATGATGAGACGATGGCTCGTCTGTCTCAAGGTTAAACATGACCAAAGACAATGAAATTCGTAATCACCAGACCGAGTTATTGTCTGACGATTGGGCCATTCTTACTAAGCATATTTTTGAGCTGAAACTGCGCGATGGCTCATGGAGCCGTCAGGTGCGCCAGACCTATGATCGCGGTGATGCATCGGTGATTTTGCCTTATGACCCTGCACGCGGCACCGTGCTTTTGGTGAAACAATTCAGGCTGCCGGCGTTTCAGCATGGCCACAAAGCATCGTTGATTGAAGCTTGCGCTGGACTTTTGGATGACCTTGATCCGGAAGCCTGTATCCGCAAAGAGGCGGAAGAAGAGCTTGGGTACAAACTCCGTGCTGTGCGCAAGATCTACGATGTTTTCATGAGCCCCGGTAGCGCGACCGAGCGGCTGTCATTTTTTGTGGCGGAATACTCGCCTCATGATCGTATCTCTGTTGGCGGCGGCAATCCGGAAGAGGGCGAAGACATTGAAGTGCTCGAAATGCCTTTGTCCGAGGCGTTTGCGCTAGTAAGGAACGGCGGCATTATTGATGCTAAGACCGTGATGCTTATTCAATATGCGATGCTTGAAGATTTTGCATTGTAAGCTTCCCTACTTGTAATGATACACGCCCAATCGTAGGTTTATCGTACGTTGACGATGAATGAAATGAGTCGCGCCGTGGACACTCTGGTTACTGGTCTCAATCACTCTTGCCTGTGCATCGTTTTGCGTCCCGGTGAAATTGGCACCTCATTTGCGGATTCGACTGGCGGCATTTTGCCTGCTGACTTGGAAAAAACCCACCCGCATTTGTTTGCCCAAACACCTGTCTATATATCTGAAGCGGACTTGGCCGGAATGCTTTCGTTTGCCAAGGCGATGGAGCGGGTTACCACGTTGCCGGGCTGGCTTGGTGGAGATGAAGTTTCCAATCCAGCGTTGGTCCACGGTGTTTTTATGGGCTACGATTTTCACATGACGAGCGCTGGTCCCAAGCTTATTGAAATCAATACCAATGCCGGTGGTGCGTTTCTCAACCTCTTTGCAGCCAAGCAATTTCGGGCCTGCTGCGATATGCTGGATATGTCTAAATTCATTCAACCGCGCGAGGCGGAGCAGCACATTGCGGATATGTTTGTGGCTGAATGGCAGGCAGCGGGACGTGCGGGAAAGCCTAGCCTCATCGCTATTGTTGATAGCATGCCGAAGGAGCAATTTCTCTATCCGGAGTTTTTATTGGCGCAAAAACTTCTTAATAATCATGGTCTTAAAGCCATCATAGCTGCGCCGGAAGACTTGGTTTTGGAAAACGGCAAGCTGTATCATGAGGGTATTTTGGTTGACCTTATTTACAATCGGCTGACTGATTTTGACCTCGCGGACCATGCGAACATCAAAAGCGCCTGGCAAGCGAATGGTGTTGTGGTGACGCCAGACCCGCAGGTTTACCGGCGCTTTGCTGATAAGCGCAATTTGGTAAAGCTGTCCGATGTTGCGTTTTTGGCGGGGATTGGTGTTGATGCTCATGATGTTGCGCTGATAAAAAATGTGGTTCCCAACACTGTATTGGTTACGGCTGGCAATGCGGATGCGCTTTGGGCGGGCCGCAAGCATCTCTATTTTAAGCCTGTGTCAGGCTTTGGCAGTAAGGCAGTTTACAGGGGCGATAAACTCACCAAGAAAACATGGGATTGGATTTTGTCGCAAGATTATGTGGCGCAAGATTTGGCCAGTCCGTCGCATCGTATGGTTAAGGCCGAAGGCATTGCCGCCTTACAAAAGTTTGATGTGCGGCTCTATACCTACTGCGGAGACTTACTGGCGGCAGCTGCAAGAATTTATGAGGGGCAGACAACCAATTTTAGAACGCCAGGCGGTGGATTTGCACCGCTAACGACGCAGCAGTAATAAAAAACCCGGCATCGCTGCCGGGCTTCAAAACTTCCAGAAATCTGGAGTGTATTACATGCCAAGACCTTCGAAACGCTTCTTGAACTTTGCAACGCGGCCGCCGCGATCCAGCAAATGCTGGTTACCGCCGGTCCATGCCGGATGAGTGGAAGGATCGATATCGAGGTTCATCGTATCGCCTTCTTTGCCCCAAGTGGAGCGGGTCATGTAGGATGTACCATTGGTCAGAACGACCTTGATTGCGTGGTAATCCGGGTGAATCTTATCCTTCATGGCATTCAGTCCTGTTCTTTTGGCGTGATGCCAGCCGTAATAAAACGTTGCTCACCGCGCGAATTATTGTGAATATTCAAAGGCTTTGGCTTATTTCGCCGCATGGCTTTAAAAAGGGTCGGCGTGCCTATACATCAGCAGCGAAATGATAACAAGAGTGGGTGATTGAGATTCAAGCCCGCGTGGAAGCCAAATTATGAGTGATGTGATATCGACTGCCACGAAACCCGCCAAGTCGCTAAAGCCACTCTCTAACCTTTATCCCTATTTGCTGCGCTACAAAGGCCAAGTGGCGGCGGCGCTGTTCTTTTTGACGCTTGCTGCTGTGACCACGCTGGCGTTGCCGACGGCGGTGCGGCGGATGATCGACAAGGGATTTAATGTAGCGGATACTGCGTTTATCAATAGCTATTTCATCATGCTTATCGCACTGGCCGCTGTGCTGGCGGCGGCTTCTGCAGGGCGGTATTATTTCGTTATCAATATTGGAGAACGCATTGTGGCAGATGTGCGCCGCGATGTTTTTGCTCATGTTACGACTTTGTCGCCGTCGTTTTTTGACCGGTCGCAATCAGGCGAAATAGTCTCGCGGCTGTCGGCGGATACCACTCAAATCAAGTCTGCCGTGGGTGCGACTGCCTCGATGGCGCTGCGCAACGCTATACTGGGTATCGGGGCGCTGGGTATGATGATTTATACCAGCCCAGAGCTTTCAAGCTTAGTGATTGCGGCTATCCCGCTCATCGTTCTGCCATTGGTGGCGTTTGGGCGCAACGTGCGCAAGCGTTCGCGCCAAGCGCAAGATATGCTAGCAAATGCAACGGCTTACGCGAGTGAATCGATAGGTGCTGTGCGTACGTTGCAGGCCTTTACCAACGAAAATTTGGTGACGGGACGCTTTGAAAAGGCGGTAAATTTTGCTTTTGAGGCGGCGCGGGAATCCACCAAATCACGGGCTATATTGACGGCGTTTGCGATCTTTATGATCTTTGGCAGCGTGGTGGCGGTGCTATGGTTTGGCGCGCAAAGTGTGATGGCGGGCACGATGTCGGCAGGAACACTCAGCCAGTTTTTGCTCTATTCGGTATTCGCCGCTAGCTCATTAGCGACGCTTTCTGAGGTGTGGAGCGAGCTTAGTCAAGCGGCGGGGGCGGCGGAGAGGCTGACGGAAATACTGGCAGAAGTGCCGGACGTTACGTCGCCGGAAAATTCGGTTGCTTTGCCCACGCCGGTGCTAGGAACCATCAAGTTTGAGGACGTTTCTTTTGCCTATCCGGGTAGGCCAAACACAGTTGTGACACACGGACTTTCGTTCAGTGTGAAGTCCGGCGAGACCGTGGCGATTGTGGGTCCATCGGGCGCGGGCAAGAGCACTTTGTTCGCCCTCATCATGCGGTTTTACGACCCGCAATCGGGGCGGATTTTGGTGGATGGCGTGGATGTGCGGCAAGCAAACTTAGAAAATTTACGCCAGTTAATCGCCGTTGTGCCGCAGGATGTTACGGTTTTTGCAGCCACGGCGGCGGAGAATATTGGCTTTGGTCGTCAGGGCGCTAGCCGTCAAGCCATTGAAAATGCAGCAGAAGCGGCGAGTGCGGATGTGTTTATCAAGGCGCTTGAATTTGGCTATGAGAGCGAACTGGGCGAGCGCGGGGTGACGCTCTCCGGCGGGCAGCGCCAGCGTATTGCCATTGCACGGGCAGTGTTAAAAGACGCACCGATATTGCTGTTGGACGAGGCGACATCGGCGCTGGATGCCGAGAGCGAGACCGCTGTGCAAGCCGCGCTGGAGCGGCTGATGGTGGGCCGCACAACGCTGATTATCGCGCATCGCTTGGCGACTGTGCTGAAAGCTGACCGGATTTTAGTGATGGATCAGGGCCGCGTTGTGGAAGAGGGCACGCACAAAGCGCTGGTGAAAAAAGGCGGCATTTATGCACGGCTGGCCAAGCTACAGTTTGATGCGGGCGTCTCGGCGCAGGCCGCCGAATAGCGATCGGGAAACGGTCGCAATCCGGTCGCCAACTGCCCAGACATGGTGCGGAATAGATGCGGAACCAGCGCGGAATGCGTACGGACGGGTTTGGCTACCCGAATGCCCGTCCTGCCACGCGACCAGAGAAAATGCAGCCGCCCAAAAATGTGCCTTCGAGCGCATTGTAGCCGTGGTAACCGCCGCCGCCAAAGCCCGCAGCTTCGCCAATCGCATAGAGGCCGGGGACCGGATTGCCGCTTGCATCCAGCGCTCGGGCCTGCCCGTCTGTGTGAATGCCGCCGAGTGATTTGCGGGTGAGGATATTCAGCCGCACGGCAATGAGCGGGCCGTTTTTTGGATCCAGAATTTCATGCGGTTTTACAGTGCGGACGAGTTTGTCGCCGAGATATTTCCGCGCGCCATGAATAGCGGTGATTTGCGCATCCTTGGAAAACGGATTGCTGACCTCGCGGTCCCGTGCTTCGATCTGGGTGCGGATTGTTTGAAGGTTCAGATGGTTCGAACCCGCAAGCTGGTTCATGGCGGCGACCAAATCTTCGAGCGTATCGCGGACGATGAAATCCTCGCCATGCTCTTTGAAGGCCTCGACGGGCGCAGGTGCGCCTTTGCCGAACAGGCGGCTCTTTAAGAGGAGCTTCCAATCCTTGCCCGTGATGTCTGGATTTTGCTCGGAGCCCGACAGGGCAAATTCTTTTTCAATGATTTTTTGCGTGAGGATGAACCATGAATAATCATGGCCGGTGGAGAGGATGCGCTTCAGCGTGCCTAACGTATCAAACCCCGGCATGAACGGCGCTTTCATGCGCTGACCCCGCGCATCAAACCATAGCGATGACGGGCCGGGCAAAATGCGGATGCCGTGGTTTGGCCAAATGGGATTCCAGTTTTTGAGGCCCTCTGTGTAGTGCCACATGCGGTCGGTGTTGATCAGGGCTGCGCCCGCGCTGGCGGTTGTATCAATCATATCGCCATCGACATGGTGCGGCACGCCGCAGACCATGGATTTGGGCGCGGGGCCGAGCCGCTCCACCGGCCAGTTGCGCCGGACCTTGTTGGCATCGCCGCCGATGCCGCCAGACGAAACGATAACGGCGCTTGCCGAAAGCTCGAACGAGCCGATAATGTTGCGGCTAGATTGCTGGCCGCGCTCGACTGTTGTCGGCTCTAATATATCGCCCGCGACGCCGGTGACTGCGCCGTTTGTTTTGATGAGGTTTGTGGCACGGTGGCGGAATTTGAGCGTGATGCGGCCATTGCTTGCATGATCCTTCACGCGGCGTAGGAAAGGCTCCAGCACGCCGGGGCCGGTGCCCCACGTTAAATGAAAGCGCGGCACGGAATTGCCGTGACCATGCGCCATCGCGCCGCCGCGCTCTGCCCAGCCGACAACGGGAAACCACCGCATACCCATGCCATGCAGCCAGGGGCGCATTTCGCTGCTGGCAAATTGCAGATAGCTTTCCGCCCATTGGCGCGGCCAGTGATCTTCCGGTCTGTCGAATTGCGCAGAGCCGTGCCAGTCCTGTCGGGCTAGATCAAGCGTGTCCTTTATCTTCATCCGTCGCTGCTCGGGCGTATCCACCATGAACAGGCCGCCGAGCGACCAAAAGGCTTGACCGCCAAGATTCTGCTCGCTCTCTTGGTCCAGCATGATAACGCGCTTGCCCCGGTCCGCCGCTTCGCAAGCTGCGACCAGACCGGCAAGGCCAGCGCCAATGATGATAATGTCTGCGTCCATTTTATCGCTCCCAGTGTGAGACTAGAGGGTGGTGCGCGGGTGTCAATTGGATGCGGTAATGGCAGCCAAGACCGTGGGGCGCCCGCTGCCTGTAACGCCTATTCTTTTGGACAGGTCCATCGTTGCGAACCAGTTGGTATTAGGTTGGGAAGCCTGATTATTTTCGCAGGGGCTTGCGCAAAGTAACCCAATGGGGTATATACAATGACAATGCAGTCTGTGGCAAAGACTCCTATTTTCACCCGCCAAACGGAAAAGCTATTCAGCGAGGATGAGAAGTGGGAGTTGATTGACTTTCTGGCAGAGAACCCGTTGGCGGGGGATGAGATTCCCGGAACGGGTGGTGTTCGCGCACCTGATCGTCACCCCCGAGTACGTCAAGCGGATCCACCGCAGCTTCCCGGACGCCCGCATCCATGCGGTCCGCTTCGACCGCGGCAACTCCTCGGCGGCCGCCCTCGCCCTCCCTCCGGGCACGCTCCCGGACGAAGAGAGCGGCCTCGACGAGCATCAGTACATCGTCCCCGGCGCCGGCGGCCTCGGGGAGGTCCTCAACAACGCGTGGGTGTGACGATGCCGCAGAAGCTTCGGGTCCTGATCGAC
>JANPBE010000381.1:0-4405 GCA_031430295.1 Phyllobacterium sp. | reverse complement strand
TCACGGGCCTTTCTCGACACAAACGCACCTCGAACAAATTATTCTAATTTGCCTGAAGTTTTGAAAGCGCTTTCAATAATTAAGAGACATTGCTCGCCTAAAGTCAAGATGCTAGTTTCAGCTTTTTTAATGAGTGTGTATTTTACGGCGGTTTTCAAATGTTTTTTAAACAAATATATATTTATATCAATAAGTTAGCGAATATAAGAAATCTGTGTTTTACGATGTTCACCTCATTGTAAGAAGGTGTTTTCTAAAAATCGATTACCAATTGATACCGCTTTAGATATTTACATTCACCCCGCCATGGCAGTATCGAAGTATTGCCCATTTAATACAAATCCAGCTGCGCTGCCAACAGCGAGTAGATTTGGCGGGTGGCGGGGGGAGCCGCATACCTAGATATGAACTTAAAAGAATTTTCACGAAAATTAGGTCTGTCGCAGACAACTGTTAGTCGCGCCTTGAGTGGCTACCCAGAGGTAAAGGCTGAAACCCGCGAGCGCGTCGCCGAGGCCGCGTTAAAGCATGGCTACCACCCGAACCGAGCGGCTATCGGCCTTGCGACCGGACGCGCTGGCGCAATCGGCATCGTTTTTCGTGGCGGGTCAGAGTTCGGACCGCACACCAGCGAATTTATGGGTGGACTGGGCACCCAACTAGAGCAGGACGGCATCGACATGTTGCTATCAACCGTCGATGGCCGCGAAGCGGAAATGCATACTTACCGGCGGCTTGCAGCGAGTAAAAGGGTTGATGCGGTGATCCTGCATTCTCCGACGGCGGAGGATGAGCGCATCCCGTTTCTGATGCAATTGGGCCTACCGTTTATCCTGCACGGGCGCACGAAATCGAGCCAGCCTTACCATTTTCTCGATATTGACAACTATGGTGCGATATACCGAGCGACGAGTTATCTTGCCGATCTTGGCCATCAGCGCATTGCCTTTATCAACGGATTTCCTGAACGTAGTTTTGCTGAGCACCGTGACCAGGGATTCCGGCAAGTGCACCAGGAGCGGGGCATACCGGTCAACGAGGAATTTCTAGGCAACGGGGAATTTACCGACGAAATGGGCTATCGTTTGATGAACGGCTTTCTGGCGTTACCTATCCGTCCCACCGCATTGATTGCGGGGTCCATGATGTCTGCGCTTGGCGCAATGCGCGCGGTACGGACGGCGGGTCTAAAGCTAGGCAAAGACGTGTCACTCATCGCGCATGATGACGTGTTCTCCTACATCAATGCCGATAACATGGTACCAACCCTATCGACAACACGCTCATCCATTCGTGCGGCCGGTGCGCGCATTGGTGAGATGATGTTGCAGCTATTGTCGGGCAAGGAAGTGGCGAAGTTTGAGGAAGTGTGGCCGGTGGAACTGGTCATCCGCGAATCGACCGGCCCTGCGCCGGTCAGTACATAAATTTGGCCGGTATCAGGCTTTTAATTCGCGGCGTTGTTCGTCGGCAACCATTGCCAAATCGAGCACTTTTTGTAAGTTAGCCGCGTGGCGGAATGTGGGTTCGGCATTGCTTCCTGCCCGCACGGCGTCAACGAACCGCTCATAGTTAGTCGGGACAATGCCTGCATCAATGTCTTGCCAAGTGCCGGTTTCGATATTCGCGCCCATGCAGGCTCGCAATGTCGAACCTTCCGTGGTGTGGCGCACTTCGAGCCCGCCCTTTTCGCCATACATCCGCAGCTTTAGCTCATTGAGATGCCCAGTGGCCCAGCGGCTGGAATGGACAACGCCGAGTGCGCCGTTTGAAAAATCGACCGCCATGGTGAAGCTGTCGTTTGCGTCGAGCACATACTCGCCAATTTTGTTACCCGGTGCTTTATCAAAGGCTTTCAGGCGGCAAAACACATGGTCAATATCAAGCCCTGAGCCATAGCCTGCAAAATCCAAAATATGAATGCCGACATCGCCGAGCGTGCCGTTGGAGCCGTGACTTTTGGACAGGCGCCAGAGCCATTGCGATTCTGTTTTCCAATCGCCCCATGCCTTGGAAACCAGCCAGCTTTGCAAATATGACGCCTCAATGTGGCGGATGGTGCCGATCTCGCCAGCCAGCACCATTTCGCGAGCCTTTTGCAAGGGCGCTACGTTGCGATAGGTCAGGTTCACCATGTTGATGACGCCAGCTTTTTCCGCCGCTTCTGTCATTTCCAAGGCCTTGGCATAATTCTCTGCCAACGGCTTTTCGCACATGACGTGCTTACCTGCTTTTAGCAGCGCCATTGTAGTTGGGTGGTGTATTTTGTCAGGCGTCACGTTGGTGGCGGCATCAAATTGCCCCCACGCAATCGCCGCATCGAGCGAAGTAAAGCGGTTGGGAATATTGTGCTTACTAGCGAAGGCATCGACCCTAGTTTGGTCAACATCCACGCCCGCAACCAGCTCAACACCGTCTATTTTCGCAAAATGTTCGGCATGATGATTAGCCATGCCGCCGGTTCCCAATATCAGCAGACGCATCTAATATTTCCTTCCGAAATGATGCAATCGTAGCCGCAGTACACGGCCACCATACGCGTTATTTATAGCCAGCTTCGCCTGCTTCATGCAGCTTGCCACCGCGCTCGACCAGAGGTTCGAGAGACTTTTCAACGGGCACGTTTGGTGCGTCATGAATGGTTGTTTGCGTGCCCATCGGGTTGTGCGCCCACTTCACAGAGTTGCGCAGAACTTTTTTGACGTTTTCATCATGATAGGTCGGATAGGTTTCATGGCCGGGGCGGAAATAGAAGATATTGCCTGCGCCGCGGCGATAGGTAAGGCCTGAACGGAACACTTCACCGCCTTGAAACCATGAGATAAATACGGTTTCAAGTGGTTCTGGCACTGTGAATTGCTCGCCGTACATTTCTTCGTATTCCAGCTCGAAATATTCGCCTAAACCCTCGGCAATCGGGTGGCGCGGGTTGATGACCCAGAGTCGTTCACGCTCACCAGCCTCGCGCCATTTCAGGCCGCATGGGGTTCCCATCAGTTTCTTGAAAATTTTGGAATAGTGGCCGGAATGCAAAACGATAAGGCCCATGCCCTCCCAAACGCGCTTGGCAACACGCTCAACGACAGCATCGTCAACAGCGCCATGGTCCTTATGACCCCACCATACCAACACATCGGTTTCGGCCAAACGCGCCTCTGACAAGCCATGCTCTGGCTCCTGCAAGGTAGCGACAGTGGCGGAAATTGCTTTGTCTTCATTCAATGCGTTGGCGATGGTCTGGTGCATGGTCAATGGATAAAGATCTGCAACGACCTTGTTGATACGTTCGTGGATGTTTTCACCCCAGACGATGGTGCGGATTGCCATGATATATCCTTTGCATATTGCCGGTTGGTCTCGCTTCGTTGGCGTCGGTTAACATGTGCGCCAATAATTGAAAGCGGTTTCAAACGCATTGGTAGCGTGAGATTCAAAAACGTGCAAGTGCCGAAAATAACATAAAAGCGATAGATTTTTACCCAAGGTAACTTTCGAGACCAGCTACGAGTTACCAAGGCTAATAGGCCCATTACTTTGGCTTTATGGCGCTGCTCTCGTGCAATAGTTTGTCGATGCGCTTCTTCTCCGAGGCATCGAATGCCAGTTGAAGGCTGACATGTTTGCGCTGAATTTTCGCGATTGTTAGCTTCACTTTTGCGTAGAGTTCATCACACGTTTCTTGCTCAGGAATTTGAGTGACGGCCTCCCCCATTGCCATCGCGGCAGCCTCGCCAATGCGCACGTGGGTCTTCTCATGGATCAAGGCGTAGTCTGCATAATTATCAAAGCCCGTGCGCAGTTCTGCATCGGCATTGGACCGGTCTTTCCAGCGCGGCAAAATCATTTTGGCTTTGACTTTGAAAGATGCCGCACGGATCTTGCATCCCGTTGCAGTTTCTACCGGTTCTATTTTTACCGGTAAAATCTGTATTTGTGTGACAGCAAAGGCGTGCCCGGCCATTGGACCTTGCTCACGTATACTGAGATCAAGCTCACGATCAGTGCTGCCGCTGATGTCATAATAGCCAGTTGTGACTGACGAGCTAGTGGTGCAGCCGGTGATAACCAATGCGCAAAACACGAGAGCAACATTACGGATCATAATCGACTTTTCCTATTCGTCTAATAATGGCTAGGCAATAAATGTGGGCCAAGAATGGCAAATAAAAAAGGGCCGAGAAATCTCGACCCTCAACATGATTATTTAGTGCTCATCAGTGCGCCACTGTTGAAACAATATCATCGGGCGTAACAACGACGGGTGTCGTTGGTTCGGTCCATTGTATTGCAACTGGCATCCGCACCAATGCATGTTTCAAGACGTCATTAACGTGAGCGACTGGCACAATTTCCATGCCGTTTTTCACATTATCCGGAATGTCAGCCAAATCTTTGGCATTTTCTT
>JANPBE010000380.1:0-2591 GCA_031430295.1 Phyllobacterium sp. | reverse complement strand
TGGACTATAAAACCAACCGCCCGCCGCCGAAAGTGCTGACAGAGGTGCCGCAAAGCCACATCGCCCAGTTGGCACTTTATCGCGCGTTGCTAACGCCGCTCTATCCGAAACACGAGGTTAAAGCAGCCCTCTTATATACTGAAGGTCCGCACTTCATCGCACTTGACGATGCGTCGCTGGAAGCGGCGCTTGAAGCGCTCACCGCTTCGTGACAGAACCAGACTTGAACAGAACCTGAGTCGTGCTTACCTGATGGTTCGAAACAAATTTTAGGAGATAAAAATGGCCACGATTAAAGTTGACGGTGCAAATTTCAAATCGGAAGTTTTGGATTCCAAAGTTCCAGTGGTTGTCGATTTCTGGGCGGAGTGGTGCGGACCGTGTAAGATGATTGGACCGTCGCTTGAAGAAATCTCCAATGAGATGGCTGGACAAGTTAAAGTCGTGAAGCTCAACATTGATGAAAACCCAGAACTCGGTGCACAATATGGCGTGCGCTCTATTCCTACCTTGTTGATTTTCAAGGGCGGCGAGCGCGCAGACATCAAAGTTGGCGCGGCCCCAAAGACTGTTTTGTCAAACTGGATTAAAGGCGCAGCAGCGGCTTAAGATTTGATTTTTTGAATATGGAAAACCCAGCTTCGCGCCGGGTTTTTTGTTGCCGTGCTCAATAGCAAACTCAGTATGTGTAATACTGCACCGAGATAATATCGCCGCGATTTGTCATGCGGATTTTTGCACCACCGCGACGATTGTCTGCACGAAATCCGTAGACGCGGCCATCGCAGTCGAAGGCACGGACGTGACGGAAGCCGTTTTCACGAACAATCTGGCGGCCTTCACGGCAGGAGATGCGGTAATCATCATCCTGATCGTCATTCCATGGGCCATTGCCAATACCTGGATCTAACGGAGGCTGCGGGCGTGGTGGGCGTGGCAATGGATCAACAACAATAATTGGCGGCTGCGGGTCAACCACGACAACAGGCGGCTGTGGAAATGGCCGAGGGCGTGGTGGCACGACAACAACAGGGCCACGATGGTCGCGGCAATTTGGATCACCAATTACGCAAATCGTACGGTGATCGCGCACTTGCGTACCACGATGATCGCGGACGGTTTCGGCATTGGCGGCGCCAAATGTGGCGGTTAAGGCGAGGACTGCAAATAATGACTTGATGCTGGCGTTTGACATTTTATTCTCCAAAAGGGCTTAGCCCGTGTTCCCCAGCCGATGTGTCTCGGTCTGTTGAATGGAGATTGTACTGCCGCGTTTGAACGTAATCCGAACGGCTTGTTCATTTTCAGTTTAGAGCATTTCCCAGCTTGATGAAACATCAAGCGATTAAGGATAATGCGACCAAATAAATAGTTTGGTCATGTTTATTGTGGCGGCGTGCCGTTTTCGGCCAATACTTGCCCCGCCAGATACAGCGAGCCACCGATGAGAATGCGCGGCGCGGCCTCAAGTCCGTTCCAGCTTTCACCGAGCAACTTCAGCGCGTTTTCGACTGATGCCACAGGCTCGGCGGAAAGTCCGGCATCGAGCGCCATGTTGGCGAGCTTTTCCGGCGGCACACCGGCCTTGCTCATGGCCACAGGCACAGTGAAAATATGGCGCACCATGTCATCGAAGGCCTTGAAATAGCCGGTCGCATCCTTGGTGTTTATCATGCCGGTTATCATAAACAGCGGGCGCTCATGGCGGTCCTCGCGCTCGGCGAGAGCCTCGGCGATGACCAAACCGGCACCGGGATTATGCCCGCCATCCAGCCAAATTTCTGAACCCTTGGGTGCAAAGGCAACGAGTTTGCCATGATCCAAACGCTGCATCCGCGCTGGCCAAGATACGGTTTTCATCGCCGTCTCAGCTGCTTCAAGTGATACGGGAAAACCTGCATCCTTTACCGCGCGGATGGCCGCAGCAGCATTGGAAAGCTGGTGACGGCCAAGCAACTTTGGTAGCGGCAGGTCCATCAGCCCGTCTTCGTCTTCATAAATCATGCGTCCACGCTCTTCGCGGGCGTGAAAATCTTGGCCATAGACTGATACTGGGCAGCGATGACGATTGGCTGTCCCCTCCAGCACTTCACGCGCAGCAGTCTCCGGCTGCTGGCCGATAACCACCGGACAGCCGCGCTTGATGATGCCCGCCTTTTCGGCTGCGATTAGTTCTACGCGGTCGCCAAGATAGGCTTCATGGTCGAGCGAGATCGGCATGATAAGCGAGACGGCAGGCTTCGGCACAACGTTAGTGGCATCAAAGCGCCCGCCGAGGCCGACTTCCAAAACGCAGGCATCCGCCGGATGTTCGCTGAAAAGCAAAAAGCCAACGGCGGTGAGAATTTCAAAAACGGTGATGTGCTTGCCATCGTTGGCCTTAGCGACACGGCGCAAGGCATCGGCAAACACTTGGTCTTCAACCAGCTTGCCGCCGCCCTTTGCGCCCATGCGGTAGCGCTCGTTCCAATTGACCAGATGCGGCGATGTATGAACGTGGACGATGTTACCGGATGCCTCCAAAAGCGCCCTACAAAAGGCGGAAGCCGAGCCCTTGCCGTTGGTTCCGGCAATATGGATGACAGGCGGCA